>CAJOPJ010000041.1 GCA_905236325.1 uncultured Selenomonadaceae bacterium | reverse complement strand
TAAAAAATTTTTCAGCGCGAAATTTGATAAGGCAACTCACCATCTTTTGCAAGCCCCAAATCCTCACGCGCAATTTTTTCAATGTTACCTAAATCTTGCAGTTCTTCATATTCCTTGCGCAATTTTTCATTTTCCTTCTGAGCTGCCTCAAGTCTTTTATTAGCCAAATGTTGAGTTTCGCTGACATGTGACAGGTGCATTTGTTGCGAAATTATAACTGTCGCAAAATACGCCACAACTACAATCATAAACAGCGCGAACCAGTTAAAACCTTTGCGCTTTTTCATAAAGTCGCCTCCAAAAATTTATCAATAATTTTCTGCATAAACAATTCCCTTGCGAAAGTCCGCAGTATCCCAAACATCGCCTGTTGGCCAAAGCAAGACCATATAGCCATCACTTGTTGCAGTTTTATAGCCGTGCTGGTGAAAAATTGATTTAATTTGCCACAGGTCGTTGGGTTTGTGATAACTGCAAATTGACGCCTTAATTTTGTTATTTGTCAAAAGATTTTTTGCGCCACGCAGTCCGGCAATTTCTGAACCTTCAATGTCCATTTTCAGAAAAATATTTTGATTGGTCAATCTGACTGCCTCATCAAGTGTAATTTGATTTCCGGCAACGACATTTGAAACAAATTTAGGTACAATCACGACTTTGTTAAGATAGTCTTGGAAAGTGTGATAAAGTGGCTTAAGCCAACGCGCTTCAGTTTCAAATAAATAAATTTGTGAACAAACATCAACATATTTCAAAGCAAAATTACCTTCACAAACTCCGCAGTCAATTAAAACATCACCTTGATTAACTTTGTGCTCGCCTTTTATGTACAAGTGCGGCGAGGTTGGGACTTGCTCCATTAAAACATTACTGACATAACGCTTGCCATTCGGCGCAGTAACTATCGTTGCGTAATCTTGCGGATAGTACATTTTTTTGCGCTTACCTTCGACAGTTTCAAACCAAATGTATGATAAGCCAACATTTTCATCGACAATCAATTCATCCAGCGTACCTTGATAACCTTCCAAATGCTGATTAAAAATAGACATCGGATGCGTTTTCCAATATTGCAAAGTTTCTTGAATTACAGGGTCTTTGTCATCTTCGTACTTGCGAATCATTTTTTGTTGAAGTAGCCAGTACATATCGACAAATTTTTTACTTAACCCCCCCCCCCAGGATATTTTGGGCGATAAATTGAGTTTGTTGAGAATTTGAGCCAACGATTGTGATATCCCATTGCAATTTGTTTAAATAATCTATTGGATAGACAGGATAACCTTTAACTTCGCTGAAAACCAAACTTTGCTCGGGAGTGACTAGTCCAACAATGTTGTAAGTCATTTCCTCAGCAACTTGACAAAGTTTTTCATAAAAATCTTTACCGAAATTGTTCAGCATTAAAAATAAAATTTTCATACTACGCCACCTTTACTTATCGTACCATTGGAAATAATTAGTGCCGACAATTTTCCTGAAAACCGACTTGCAGTATGGACATTTGAAGTGGTCCATTGTGTTGCTGAAGTCTGGTTTGCCATTGACAATTTGAACAGGACCTGCCTCGACAAAATCCATGCGTTCGCCGCAACGTGGACAAGGACATTTGCCGTCGGATTCGCGCTTCAAAATTGTAGGTGGAATATCGCCGGTAGAAATGACGCGCGTAGGCTTTTTCTGTCTTTCATTTTCAGGCAAATCAAAAACATCAAAATAACCTGTCCTTAAAATTTCGCGATAAAAAACTCCGCAGTCGTCACAAATGTGTTTGGGCAAAGTTGCGTTCATATCAACCTTGCCGTTGACAATAGAAAGTGCACCGCCTTCAACTTTGCGAAGTGTTTTTCCGCAGGTAGGGCAGATATATTGCCTTTCGGAGTTTACCTGCAGTTGTGTTAATGCCATAATATTACCACCACAATTTTTTTCTGAAGTTGAAACTTTTTAGTTTTAAGTTAAAACTTTCCGCGCTTATTTCCACAACGATTATAAATTTTCCTGCAAAATTTTTCTGTGCATTTAAATTTGTAAAGAATCTGTTTACAAAAATTTTGTTGAAAAAGCAGTCGAATAATAATAAAATTGCGGTAAGTTTTTTGGGCGGGATTTTAAAATGCGTTTATGGCAACTGAAAAAATAACTTTAACGCCAGAAATTTTTATCAGTCGATTGAAATAAATTTTAAATTTTTTTAGCAGGTGATTTTTTGGAACAGATTGGTGATTGGCAAAAACATTCAACGCGTGCAGCATTTTTTATTTCAGGATTTGCGTCGGCAAGTTGGGCTCCACTTGTACCGGTTTTGCGCGAAAGACTTTTTATTGAGGAAGATTTGCTTGGAATACTTTTGCTGTGCATTGGAATTGGTTCACTGGCAACAATGCCGATTGCGGGAATTTTGGCTACAAAATTTGGCTGTCGGAAAGTTATAACCGGCGCGTCAATTTTGACTGCATTTTTGCTTTTGATAATTTGCAAAGTTCAAAATTATTGGATGGCAATTCCTATAGTCTTAATTTTCGGCGGACTTATTGGCTGTATTGATGTAACAATGAATATTCAGGCAGTCATTGTTGAAAAAGCAGTGCAACATCAAATTATGTCCGGTATGCACGCAATGTACAGCGTCGGCGGATTTATTGGTGCAGGTTTATTTGGCGTTTGGGTCGGTGTGCTTAATTGGTCGCCTTTTCAATCGACTTTAATTTCTGTGGCAATTATTTTGTCAATTATTTTTAAATTTTCTAAGCATTTAATTTCAGGCGGCGGCAAAAAATCAGGAAAACTTCTTGCAATTCCGCGCGGAATAATTTTTTTCATGGGGCTTGTTGCACTGATAAGTTATTTAATTGAAGGCGCAGTTATGGATTGGGGCGGCGTTCTGCTTACAATTAACAAAGGCTTTGATATTTCAATGGCAGGCACAGGTTTTGCAATGTTTAGCGCGGCTATGCTTTTAATACGCTTTGTCGGCGATAGTTTAGTTGAAAAAATTGGCGCAAAAATTGTCGTGCTTGTCGGCTGTGTATTTTCCTTCGCAGGTTTTATGATTGTAATTTTTTCCAGCGCGAAAATTATTTTGTTTGCAGGTTTTTTCTTGATCGGTTTAGGTTGTGCAAATGTTGTGCCGATATTTTTTTCGCTGATTGGCAAACAAAAAATTATGCCGGTCAACTTGGCAATTCCTGCAGTCAGCACGCTTGGTTACTCAGGAATTTTGATTGGTCCGGCGTTAATTGGTTTTATTGCTAAGGCAACAAGTTTGTATTTTTCATTTGGACTGTTGGCAATTTTAATCTTGCTGGAAATTTTTATCGCCAACTACGTACTTGGTAAAATGTCATGAAAAAATTTTTTAAATGGCTACTGCTGATTGTAATTCCCGGCGGTTGGATAATTTATATTTTATTTCACCCCAAACTGAAAAAAATTTTGTACCTTAAGTTAAAAAGATTTTTCCATAGGTTTTATGTTCGCTGAAAATTATATTTAGCTGTGCAGGAAAATTTTTCTGCGCGGCGAATTTCTGAAAAAATTTTTTCCTGTCACGAAAGGTCGAATAACACTTGGTCTACTTACTGAAGTTCGGCGCGAGCTGGGTATTGCCGCCCGGACTTTTTATTATCTTGCTGGCGATTTTAACTTTTCACCTGACAAAAATAAATTTACGCCTTTCAGTTTGCGTAGGTTTTTTTACGCTGATTTTTTATTTTTTATGTACAGGTTTGGTAGCAGATTTTTTCATGGGCAAACTTGAACGCGCCTATCAACCTCCTGCCGAAGTTGAAGAAGTCGGCGCAGATGTAATTGTCTTACTTGGCGGCGGCGCATTTCGTGATGTTCAAGATGTTGAAGGCGAAGGAACTTTAGCTTCAAGCGCAGCCAGCAGACTTTTAACCGCAGTAAGACTTCAAAGGCTTTTGGACTTGCCGATAATTTTAAGCGGCGGGCAAGTTTATTCGGATTCCGGACCTGAAGCAGAAATTTCCGGCAGAATTTTAAAATCGCTCGGCGTTCCCGAAGACAAAATCTTGCTGGAAACAAAAAGCGTAAATACCACTCAGAACGCAATTTTTACAGCTGAAATTATGCACGCAAAAAATTTTCAAAAACCTTTAGTCGTAACCTCTGCATTTCACATGAGACGCGCCGCGTTGAACTTCGCGCGGCAAGGCTTTGAAATTATTCCTTACCCAACTAACTTCACGGTTTCTCAAAACCCTGAATTTCATTATACAAAACTACGCCCGCAAGCCGAAGCACTTCTGCTGAATGTAACAGTTATGCAGGAAATTTTGCGGACGCTGGTTACACAAATTTTTGAAATGTGAGGTGTAATTATGAGCAAATTGATTGTAATTGAAGGCTCGGACGGTTCCGGTAAGGCAACGCAAACAACGCGCCTTTATGAACGCCTGCAGAATTTAGGCATAAATGTTTTGCGCGTCAGTTTTCCAAATTATGAATCAGAATCTTCTGCGCTGGTGAAAATGTATTTACGTGGCGAATTTGGTTCAACAGCCGAGGAAGTGAATCCCTATGCAGCGGCAACTTTTTATGCTGTTGACAGGTTTGCAAATTTTCAGCAATGGAAAAATTTTTATCAATCGAATGGTATCATTCTTTCGGACAGATATGTAGGTTCAAATATGGCGCATCAGTCGGCTAAGATTAAACGCAAAACTGAGCGCGAAAAATTTTTAAATTGGCTTGATGACTTGGAATTTAAAAAATTTCAACTGCCACGCCCAGACTTGACTATTTTTTTAGATATGCCGCCGGAAATTGCCGCAATGCTTAGAAAAGTTCGCGGTAGTGAAGATATTCATGAATCAGACGCGGCTTACATGATGAAATCCTACAAAACTTACCAAGAAATTGCGACAAAGTTCGGTTGGGAAAGAATCGACTGTGCGGCAGAAAATTTTGCAAAAAGTGCGATTGATATTCACGAAGAAGTTTTCAGATTGGTTGAAGAAGAAATTATTCACGATACCGACACACATCAAGCGCGTAAGTCTTGACGTTCGATTGTTGCTGTTGTAGAATTCACTGTCATTAAAATTTGATTAGAAAAATTTTTCAGAGGAGATTTTACAAAGTATGTCCAACTGCGGAACAGCTTTTTTGATAGCACTTTTTGTATCAATTGTAATAACGCCGGTTGTAATAAAATTTGCAGCTGCAACAGGCGCAATGGATAAGCCCGACGCAAGAAAAGTTCACAAAAAACCAATTCCAAGAATCGGCGGAATCGGAATTTATGCGGCGTTTATGGTGTCGATAATTTTTGCCGCAATTTTTCTGGACATTCAAGGCGAAAGTCTTTGGGAAATCATCGGCTTGATAGTTTCCGGGACTTTTATAGTTTGCGTTGGAATTTTGGACGATTATAAAAATCTTCCGGCAAAAATAAAATTACTTGGGCAAATTATCGGCGCGTTGATTTTAATTTTTGCGTTCGATGTGCGAATTGATTTTATAACAGATCCTCTCGGCGACTATATTTATCTTGATTGGTTTGCCGTGCCGGTTACGCTTTTTTGGCTTGTCGGCTTAACAAATACTGTTAACTTAATTGACGGCTTGGACGGTTTGGCAGCAGGCGTTGCGGCAATCGCGGCAGCTACAATAATGCTTGTTGCGTTGGAGCAGAATTTTTTCTTAGTCGCGCTTTTGACGGCGGCTTTAGCAGGCTCGGCAGTTGGATTTTTATTTTATAATTCACACCCTGCAAAAATTTTCATGGGCGACACCGGCAGTATGTTTTTAGGTTTTATGCTTGCTGGAATTTCGGTAATTGGCGCAGTGAAGTCAACTGCAACAATCGCGCTGGTAGTTCCAATTCTTGCGCTCGGCGTACCAATTATGGACACAACATTTGCAATTATACGCAGATTTTTAAGCGGCAGACCAATTTTTCAGCCAGACAAAGGACATTTGCACCACAGGCTTTTAAGCATTGGTTTTACGCAGCGGCAAGCAGTTTTTTTAATGTATGTTATCAGCGCAATGCTTGGACTTAGCGCAGTTGCAATGACTGAAGTCGGGCGTTCAATGGCGATTTTGATTTTTATTGTGGTTGTTATTGCGGTTTTGTACGGCGCGAAAAAATTAGGTATTTTGCGACTTGCAGATAGGTGAAAAATAGCTTTTATATGCCGGTCGCCAGAATTTTCTAAAGTCTAAAGTCTCCATTGTAAAGCGGTGATTTTTTATGAACAAATTAAAAGTTATGACAATCTTCGGCACGCGCCCTGAAGCAATCAAAATGGCTCCGGTGGTTCTTGAACTTTCGCAACATGAAGAAATTCAGCCAATCGTGGCAGTCACGGCACAACATCGCGAAATGCTTGACCAAGTGCTGAATTTATTTCAACTTCAGCCTGACTACGACTTAAATATTATGTCGGCAGGGCAGACGCTTTTTGATATAACAAGTCGAGCGTTGAACGGCTTGCACGAAGTTTTAGACGACGCTAAGCCTGACATTGTTTTGGTGCACGGCGACACGACAACAACTTTTGCCGGCGCGTTGGCAGCTTATTATCATCAAATTGCAGTCGGTCATGTTGAGGCAGGTTTGCGTACAGGAAATAAATTTTCGCCCTATCCTGAAGAAATGAACCGCAAGTTGACAGGCGCGTTGACTGACTTGCATTTTTCGCCAACAAAAACTTCGCGCGAAAATTTACTTCGTGAAGGCGTTGACGCTGAAAAAATTTTTGTAACCGGCAACACAGTTATTGACGCACTTCACCAAACTGTTAAAACTGATTTCAAATTCGACGATGAACTTTTGCAGAAAATTGATTTTGAAAATCGGCGCATAATTTTGGTTACGACGCACAGACGCGAAAATTTAGGCGAACCAATGCGGCATGTTTACAAGGCATTGAAAAAAATTGTTGAGGAATTTCCGGACACTGAAATTGTTTTTCCTGTGCATAAAAATCCAAAAGTGCGCGAAGTTGTTGACGCTGAACTTGGCGGATTGGCACAGGTCAATTTGATAGATCCTTTGGACTATGAACCTTTCGCAAACTTGATGAGCCGTGCAAATTTAATTTTGACTGACAGTGGCGGTATTCAAGAAGAAGCACCTTCACTCGGCAAGCCTGTGATTGTTCTGCGCGATACGACTGAACGCCCCGAAGCTGTCGAAGCCGGCACAGTTAAGCTGGTTGGAACTGCGCTTGACGATGTTTACAATGCAACAAAAATTTTGCTGACAGATTCTGCCGAATATAAAAAAATGTCAAATGCTGTCAATCCTTACGGCGACGGCTTGGCTGCAAAAAGAATTGTTCAGGCTTTACTTTGGAATTATAAATTTTCAGATACTAAGCCGGAAAGTTTTCAATCTTGAAAGGAAGTTTTTTAATGGCAACAGCAATCAATACGCCTGGAATGATAAATCCATCGACAGACGCAATGGTAGAAAAAATTCACAGCCGCTACACATTGGTAGTTTTAGCGTCGAAGCGTGCGCGTCAACTGCTTAAAGGCGACACTTGCCACATTGCACGCCCGACAGGTAAATTTGTCACTGACGCAATGGAGGAAATTTACGAAGAAAAAATTTCATACTCAATGCGGAATTGAAAGGAGTTTTTTTTTATGAAAGTTATTTTACAGGAAGATGTTAAAAAACTTGGCAAACGCGGCGAAGTTGTCGAAGTTTCGGACGGCTATGGCAGAAATTTTTTACTGCCGAAAAAATTGGCTGTCGAGGCAAATTCAGTCAACTTAAACGCAGCGAAAGCAAAAGCAGAAAGTAAAGCGCGTAAAGCTCAACAGGAAGCTGATGAAGCAAAATTACTTGCCGCGCAACTTGAAAAAGTCAGCGTAAAAATTCCTGTCAAACTTGGCAAGGACGGCAAGCTTTTCGGCTCAGTCGGCGGAAGTGATATTGCAAACGCGCTTAAAACTTCGCAAAATGTAAATATCGATAAGCGCAAAATTTCCGTGCAAGGCGAAATTACCGGCATTGGAATTTATGATGCGGTGATTAAATTGCATCCTGAAATTGCAACAAAAATCAACGTCGAAGTTGTTAGTGAATAGTCGCTGGTCGCTGGTCACTAGATGCTAGAAAAATGCTGGTGTCTGAAGTCTGGCGACTTTTTTTATTGCAAAGGAGAATTTTTTTGTTAGATAAATTTTTTAATAAACTGCGAGGCAAAAAAGAAATAACAATACCGGTGCGCAATGAAACAGAAATTGACAGAGAAATCTCTGCGCTGTATTCAATTTTTATTGATGTAATTGGCTCTGACAGATTGGTTTTGCAGGCAGGAAAAATGGACGCACTGAAATATTTGCGTTCGCAAGACCCGGCAGAAAGACTTTTGGCACTGCGGCGAATTTTGGAAGAAAATCCAACGCTTGGACCGGCAGTAAAACCTAAAGACATTCACGCCGAAATAATCAAGCTGTCGGAAATGATGGCGGACATAGTTGCAAGGCGACAAATGGAAGACAAAATTGAACGCAAAGTCAATGAAAAAATGGAAAAAGACCACCAAGATTATGTTAAAGACTTGCGGTTGCAGATTTTGAAAAATGAAGAACCTGAAGTTGAAACTCCGCACGACGCACAAAAGCGTGAAGAACTTGAAGCGTTGGAAAAAATAAAACTCACGCAGTCAGTCATGGAACTTTTGCGACCGAAAGATTTATCTGAAATTGTTGGGCAGGAACGCGCAGTAAAATCTTTGCGTGCAAAATTAGCGTCGCCATATCCGCAACATTTAATTTTGTATGGACCGCCGGGCGTTGGAAAAACTACTGCGGCGCGTTTGGTTTTGGAAAGTGTGCGCGGAAGTGAAGTTTCGCCTTTCGTCGAAAATGCGCCATTTGTCGAAACTGACGGCACAACTTTACGCTGGGATCCACGCGATATGACAAATCCACTTTTAGGCAGCGTTCATGATCCAATTTATCAAGGTGCGCAAAAATCTTTGGCTGACAGCGGTATTCCTGAACCGAAACCGGGACTTGTAACTGACGCGCACGGCGGAATTTTGTTTATCGATGAAATTGGCGAAATGGACATAATGTTGCAAAATAAATTGCTGAAAGTTTTGGAAGATAAACGCGCTTACTTTGAATCGGCTTACTATGACCCGACAGATGAACGCGTGCCAAAATATATTAAAATGTTGTTTGAGGACGGTGCACCTGCAGATTTTGTTTTAATTGGCGCAACGACGCGTGAAGCGCATGATATAAATCCTGCGTTACGTTCGCGTTGTGCTGAAATTTATTTTGAACCATTAACGCCAATGCACATTATCGAAATTGTGAAGAACGCTGCGAAAAAATTAAATGTTGAACTTGAGGACGGAATTGCCGAAACAATTTCTGAATATACAATTGAAGGTCGCAAGGCAATAAATATTTTGGCGGACGCTTACAGTTTGGCTTTGGAAAATTCAGATAGCAACGGCGAAATAAAAATTTCCAAACAAAATATTTATGAAGTCGCGCAAGTTAGCAGACTATTTCAATTTGTTACAAAAAAGGCAAAAAGCACCGGCGAAGTCGGAAAAATTTTTGGTTTGGGCGTGAGTGGCTATCTTGGTTCAGTGATTGAGATTGAGGCTGTAGCGTATCCTGCTGCTAAAAAAAATCAAGGCACTATCAGATTTAATGATACAGCCGGCAGTATGGCGAAAGATTCAGTTTTCAACGCGACGGCGGTTTTAAGAAAAATTTCAGGCAAAAATATTCAAGACTATGATTTGCATATAAATGTTATCGGCGGCGGAAATATTGATGGACCCAGTGCCGGTACTGCGATTTTGGCTGCGATTTACAGCGCAATTACCGGAAAAAAAATTCGACAAGATGTCGCAGTTACCGGCGAAATTTCAATTCAAGGCAAAGATCGACCTGTCGGCGGTGTTTTTGAAAAGGCTTACGGAGCAAAACAGGCAGGAATCAGAACTCTTGTCATTCCGAAAGAAAATTCAAAAGATATTCCGCGCTGGCACTTGGGTTTAAATATCCACCCTGTCGAAACAGCGGAGGAAGCTTTCAAGTGGATTTTTATGGACGAAATTAAAATTTCTGCTGAAAAAATTTCTAAGCCTAAAAAATCTGCAAAAAAAACTTCCAAGCCAAAAAAAATTTCTGCACCGGAAGTTGACGACGCAGAATTAAAATTACAAAAGCAAATTGACGATATAGCTTCGACAACTTTGACTGACGAAGAATTGGCGATGTTAGGTATTAAAAATTAGCTAAGAATGGAGAATTAAAAATGCAAACTGATGAACGGCGCGGATTATTAAAATTTGTGCCGCCTATTTTTTCAGCAGATTTGACAGTTCTAGTAATTGAGTCGGAAAATTATTTGCAAGAAATCAGAAATTTACTTCCAAAAGCGCGTATTGCATTTTTAACAACAGAACGCGACGCAAAAATCGCCGAACTTTGCAAAAATTTATCAATCGACTTGCTGATTGGCGACTATACAAAAACAGGTTTACCTACAGAGCCGAAAATTTTTGACATAATTTTGGCTGAAGATGTTTTAACATACGCGCCAAATTATTATGTAACATTGCTTGAACTGAATCACCTGCTGACTGACAGAGGATTTTTATTGACGCAGTTTTTAAATGTGCGATTTGTAGAAATTTTGGAATGTTTAAAGCGCGGCGAATTTCCAATGCGCGAAAGAAGATTTTGGGCGAAGTGGAATGTAGTAAAAATTTTGGACGATGCAATTTATAAGCAGATAGACTTTTTGCCGGAAGTGCAATTTGAAAATATTTCAGTTGAAGGCTGGGAAAAAATTGGCTTTGACAACTTCAGCAACGACTTGCAGACAAAAATTTGGCTGGTTAAGGCCAGCAAATGTGAAGCTGAAGTTTCTGCATTGAAAGAAATTTACACTGAAGAAGTACGCGCTAAATTGGCAAGACTTTTGCACAGAATTGAATACAAAATTGATGTTGAAGAAAATATTTCTGCGTTGAAAGATTTTTGTAAAGCCGAACAAATTTTTGCAGATTATTTGTTTGATTTTGTTGAGCAAGTTGTAGTTCACGACGACGCAAAAATTTTTATTAAAAAAAATATATAAAAAAAATCCCGGCAAATGTCGGGATAATTTTTTTGCGAAATTATTCAGAATAAAATCTTTCTGCACCTTCGTTCAGCTGAATAAAATCAAGACCATTGGTTGCAGTGTTTTTGTTTATTTGTTTGGCTGCGGAATGTGAGGCTGAAATTTGATCCAGATTTTCAAAAATTGCTTTTGTGATATTGTAGCCGGTTTCATCACTGATTTTGTCATTTGCGACAAGCATTGCCATTACGCTGACAGTTTGAGTATCTTCAGTGACATTTGGATAAGTTCCTGCCGGAATAACTGTGCGCGTAAAGAATGGATATTCACTTGTAAGCTGTTCAATTCTGTCATTTGTAAGCGGAATCAATCTGATTTTTTGTCGACTTGCAATGTCTTGAATTGAAACAGTTGGATAACCGGCAGTCAAGCAAACAACATCAATCGCGCCGGTTTTCAATGCAGCGGCTGCTTCTGCAAATGACAAAAATTGTTCATCAATGTCATTATAACTTAAACCATAAGCTACCAAAATTTGTCGAACATTAAATTCAACGCCACTGCCTGCTGCGCCGACTGCAACTTTTTTGCCGCGCAAGTCAGCTATTGAACGAACATCTGAAGTGTCCAGCGTGACAAATTGGCAAGTTTCAGGATACAGTGACGCAATTGCGCGAATGTTTGAAAGTTTGTTGCCTTCAAACATATTTGTGCCGTTCACAGCGTAATAAGTTATGTCATTTTGAACAATCGCCAAGTCAACTTCGCCGTCGCGCAACATATTTATATTTGCAACTGATGCGCCGGTACTTTGTGCACTTGCATTTACGCCTTCAACATTTTTAGTTATAACATCGGCAATTGCGCCGCCAATTGGATAATAAGTTCCGGCAGTTCCGCCTGTTGCAATGTTCAGCGTAGTACTGCCGGTTTCTCCACCGCAACCTGCAACGCCAATTGCAAATGCAAAAGCAAGACCGGCAGTCAACATACGCTTGAAAAAACTTTGTAACTTCATTTTGGTAGCCTCCTTTGTTTAGTTAAAAGTTAATTTCAACCTCAGCAAATTTTTTCCTGCAATAAAAATTTTAAAGTGGCAGGATTTTTAGAATCCGGTAAAGAAATTTTTTCTGCAAATTTTTTAGGAGATGATTTTTGATGCAAGAAGGAATTTTAGTTTGGCATGAAGATTCAATCGCAGCACAATATTTCAGTCACGGCGAATTGATTTTTACTCCGCTCAAAGTCGGACAGGAAGTTGAAATTTTTCAGAATGGCTTTTGGCATAAAGTTAAAGTTGCGTCCGCAACGACTGAACCTTACCTTGAAGATTGGAATTATGGAAATTGTTTAGGTTGTGAAATCAGAATCAGGCTTTAGATTTTTTTTCTAATGTCTAAAGTCTAGCAGCTAATTTAATAACAATGCGTTCCAAAATTTCAATTCCTGCGCGACCGGTTTTTAATTTGAAGTCAGCGTCGGCAAGCTCAATAAAAATTTTTTCAAGCAGTTTTGGAGAATAACTTGCAGATTTTTCAGCGACTTTCTGCGCAATGAATGGATTTAATTCCAGCGGCTCGGCAAGTCCGCGACCTTTAACGCCCTTGGCAATAAAATATTTTGCGCGTAAAAGTTGGCGAACATGGCGAACTAAAATTGTCGTGACAAGTGGAAATTTATTTCTGTCGCGAAGTTGCATACGCAGGATTTTGATTGCAGTTTTAGGTTTGCGTGCGTCGATTGCGTCAACCAGCGCAAAGTTTGAAACTTCAGGCAGTTCTGTTAAAAGCCTTTCAAGATGTTCAACTGTAATTTCGCGGCTTTTGATTGCCAATGCAACTTTATCAAGTTCATTTTCAAAATACCACAGCGAAATTTCTTGAAGTAAGCCGGCGCGTTCCATAAAATATTTTCTGGCATCGGGAGTCATAACTTTGCCGATTGATTTTAATTTGTCATTCAGCCAGTCGTCCAACTGCCAAGGTCGCAATGGTTCTGCTTCTAAAACTGCGCCGACGCGTGAAATTATTTTATAAAGTTTTTTGCGCTTGTCGGCAGATTTTGAAATAAAAATTACAAAATTTGTAGGCTGCATATATTCCAAAACTTCAGCCAGTCTGTCAGATTTACCTTCCGCGCCAAAGTAAGGCGCATTTTTTACCAGAACTACATTTTGTGGATTGAACAGCGGCGCAGAATCAATCGCACTGATAATTTCCGCAGTTGAAATTTTTTCTGCACAATCGAAAGTTACAATTTCAGATTTATCAACAGCCAAGCGTTCAAAAATTTTTTCACGCGCCTTGTCAATATAAAAATTTTCAGTGCCGCAAAGCAGATAAACATTTTTAATTTCGCTGTTGAGTTCCTGCATAAAGTCTTTGTAGTTCAAAATTTAACCCTCCTGCCGCATAATTTGAACAACATAAAATAACAATCGTCCAGAAAGGAAGATTTTTTCATGATGACAAACCTCCGTGATGTTTGCGCCGAAATAAATCTTGGTGCGATTAAAAATAATCTTACCGCAATTCGCAAACACATTCAGCCGAACGCAAAACTTTGCGCAGTTGTCAAAGCAAATGCTTATGGTCACGGCGCAGTTGAAGTTTCAAAAGTTGCTGTCGAAGTTGGCGCAGATTTTTTAGCTGTTGCGACTGCTTTGGAAGGCTTGGAACTTCGCCGTGCAGGTTTTAATTTGCCAATTTTGGTTTTAGGTTTAATTCCGACTGACGCAGTTGAAGCTGCTGTTGAAAATAATTTGACACTGACAGTTTGCGATTTTGATTTTGCTGAAAAAATTTCCGTCTGCGCGACTGAAAAAAATCTTCAGGCTAAAGTTCACCTGAAAATTGAAACAGGTATGGGGCGCATTGGAATTTTTCCTGACGCGGCTATTGAAGTTGCTGAAAAAATTTCCAAATTGCCGAACCTTGAGTTGGAAGGTTTGTTTACGCATTTTTCCGACGCTGATTCCGCCGACAAAACTTTTACCTACAAGCAGCTTGAGCTTTTTAAATCGACTGCAAAAAAAATTCGCGAGCACGGCATTTTGATAAAAATTTGTCATATTGCCGAGTCAGCCGCGATTTTGGAAATTCCCGACGCACACCTTGATATGGTTCGCAGTGGAATTATTACTTATGGCTTATACCCTTCCGACGAAGTTCAAAAAAATATTCAGTTGCAACCGGCGATGAAACTTAAAGCAAAAATTGCCTACCTGAAAAAAATTTCTGCAGGTACACCGATTGGTTACGGCAGAGATTTTATTGCGCAGAAAGATTCTGTAATTGCAACTTTGCCGCTTGGCTACGCTGACGGCTACATTCGCGCCTACAAAAATTTTTCTGTCGAAGTTCGAGGTTGCATTGCACCGATTGCAGGGCGTGTTTGCATGGATCAGGTTATGGTTGATGTTACTGAAGTTCCTGAAGTTCAAGTTGGCGACGAAGTTATTTTGTTCGGCGGAAAAATTTCAGTCGATGATGCCGCTAAACATTTGCAAACCATAAATTATGAAGTCACCTGCTTAGTCAGTAGCCGCGTGCCCAGAATTTTTTGTTGATTATTTTTTTCTGCCACGCCATTCCTTCAAATCAGCAGGCAGTCCAAGTTGCAATAAAATTTTGTCTACAATGTGTTCAATTTGTCCTTCGATAGTTACAGGCGTGTTGTAAAAAGTCATAACCGGCGGCATAATCACAACGCCCATGTCCGCCAATTCCTTCATATTTCGCAAGTGTATCCTGCTGAACGGCATTTCGCGCGGCACCAAAATTAGCTTGCGATTTTCTTTTATGCAAACATCGGCGGCGCGGAGCAATAAATTTTCGCCATAACCGACAGCAATTCCGGCAACTGTTTTCATTGTGCAGGGAACAATGACCATTCCTTCAACCAAGAAACTGCCAGATGCAATCGACGCGTCCATTTCATTAACTTCATAAACCACATTCGCCAAGTGCTGAATTTCATACAAATCAAAATCAGTTTCATCGCGAATTGTCAACTTGCCGCCGTCCGTGATTATCAAGTGCGTTTCAACATTTTTCATTTCATGCAATCTTTTCAAAAGTTCGACAGCTAAAATAATTCCACTTGCGCCGGTTATTCCAACAGTTATGCGCATAAAAAAATCACCTCTGACAAAGTTTAATATTTTGCTTTATTTTTATCAATAACAAAAATTTTAAATTGTAGAATCAATGCTTTGTTGAACTTCTTCAAGCGTCGTCAAACCTGCGCGAATTTTTTCAATGCCATCCTGCAACAAAGTTTTCATACCAACTTCAGACGCGGCTGAATAAAATTCATCAAGGTTGTTGGAACTTAAAATCAAGTTGCGTAATTTTTTTTCAATGACCAAAATTTCATGCAGTGCAAGCCTGCCAAAAAAACCTGTGCCGCCGCATTTTTCACAGCCGACAGGTTTATAAAT
>CAJOPJ010000040.1 GCA_905236325.1 uncultured Selenomonadaceae bacterium | reverse complement strand
CGGCGGCAATCCTGCGCAGATTATCAAGTACAGGTTTTCGGAAAAAATTATTGCGTCGCTGTTGAAAATTCAGTGGTGGAATTGGGATTTAGATAAAATTCATGACAATTTTAAATATTTTAATGATGTAGAAAAATTTTGTGCAATGCACGATGATAAATTTTGAAGGAGGGTTGCCTATGGCGATGCTTGAAATTCAAGATATAAATGTTTATTACGGCGCAATTCACGCGATTAAAGGCGTCAGCCTTGAAGTCAATGAAGGCGAAATTGTTACGCTTATCGGCGCGAACGGTGCAGGAAAATCTACAACGCTCCGCACGATTTCAGGACTTTTGAAACCTAAAACCGGCGCGATAAATTTTCTTGGCAATGATATTGCAGGTATGCCGGCAAATAAAATTGTGCGCGAAGGAATTTCACAAGTGCCTGAAGGACGCAGAATTTTTGCGGAAATGACTGTCATGGAGAATTTGGAACTTGGCGCGTTTATTCGCAGTGATAAAGATGAAGTCGAAAAAGACTTCAAAATGGTTTTTGGCAGATTTCCACGACTTGAGGAAAGAAAATTTCAGCAAGCAGGAACTTTATCCGGCGGCGAACAACAAATGCTTGCAATGGGCAGAGCTTTAATGAGCCGACCGAAACTGCTTTTGCTTGATGAACCCAGCATGGGACTTGCTCCGCTTTTGATTCGCGAAATTTTTTCAATCATTGTTGACATAAATAAAGCCGGCACGACAGTTTTGCTTGTTGAACAAAATGCGAACATGGCACTTTCAATTGCGAATCGTGCTTATGTTTTGGAAACAGGCAGAATTACAATTTCCGGTGACGCTAAAGAATTGGCGGCAAGTGAAGATATTAGAAAAGCATATCTTGGCGGATAAAAAAATCTCGACTTCGGTCGGGAATTTTTTTACAAAAATTTTTTGCGCAAAAAAATCCTCCGCAATGGAGGATTAAAAAATTTATTTTGTAGTTCAATCTTATTTGAAGTTAAACTGAAGTTGGAAACGATAGCGTGTCTGTTCAGCTTTTGTATCGATTTCTTTAATTTTGTCAACCATTGTGTTGAACCAAATGTTGTCGCTGATGACATAATCAGCACCAATGCGGAAACCTTGAGCATTTTTCGGCCACCAGTCAGTAACAGTAACCCAAGTGGAACCAGGTTCACGGCGATAAGTTGCGTAAATATCAAATGTGCCAGGCTGATGAGGATTCATATTGCCATACCATGCGCCGAGCCAAAGACCGGGTTTTTTGGAAACTTGAGGACCATCGTCGCCCCAAGGATGATCAATCATCTTAGCATTACTGTTGATAATACCTGTGCGGAATGTCCACCAAGAACTTGGTTTGTAGGTACCGTGTACATAGTAGTAAAGGACGTGATTTCTCAACTTGTCATCTTGATAGCGGCTTGTCATTGCACTCATACCGTGTACGCCGAAGTGAACATCAAACATATCGCTTGGAGTCCAGTCCCAACGAAAGCCGACGAACGGAGTTTCATTATCTGTGCTGTAGCCGCGAACATTTTGCAGATAATCGCTACTCATGTAGTTATCCCAAAGGTCAACTTGTACAGCAGTAAATGTTGTGCGGAAAACAGGTTTACCAAAGCTGATTTGGATGCCGCTGATATCGGAGTCGCGGTCATAACCCCAACCTTGCGGAGTCCATTCATTCCAACGACCGAATTTGACATTAACGCCACTTCCGCCGCCGACTTTACCTTCAACCCAAACATCAACGCCGCTGAAACCGGTACCACCTTCGCCTGCGCCCATAACGCTGTCATCAACTTCATCAGTAGAACCGCGGAAATTGACATTGCCGCCGGCAAACCATTCATCATTGATTTGGTAGCGTGTATTCAAAACAACCTGTGTCATATGGCGGTCAGAATTGCGCGTCTTTGTACCTTCAACGCCGGGATAATGATACAAGCCGTCATCACCGAGTGTTGGATTAGGAGTCCAAGTTTCGCCAATTAAGTGATCGTGACGAATCATTGCGTAACCGTTGAGTGAGAAACGCTCTGCCAAAGTCTTAATGCGTTGTGCCTCTTCGGTTGTGAAAAGCACTTCGCCGTCGCCAGAAGGAGCAGGTCTGTCAAGATTTGCAAGTGCCTGTTCATCAGCCATATTGATTTTGTTCAGGAGTTGAACTTTTTTAATATCGTAATAATATTCCTGTGCGAGCCTGTCAAGAGTTTGTCTTTGGCTTGCGCTGAATGATGAAGAATTTTTTTGCGCTTCATCAACAATCATAGCCATTTCCATGCGGCTCAAAACGCGATTGCTTGGAATCTGTTGAGTGTAGCTTGGAATTTTGCCTGTGCCGATAAGTTCATTAGCCGCGCTGTAGGACCAATCGCCAGCCGGCACTTCTTCGAAGAAATTTGATGCCGCTTCAACGTTCATTGTGCCAAATGTGAGTGCGCCTGTCAAAAGAGCTGCCGCCAATTTCTTCTTGCTGAAAAATTTCATGAAAGTCCCCTCCGTGTAAATAAAATTGGTAAACTTTGTGGCTTAGGTTGTGCTAAAAACTTTTGTGATTGTACAACCTAAGTCTAAAAATTAACTGAAAATTTTAATAAATTTTTAATTTTCCAAAAAACTCCTCCTTAGGAAACACAAAAAAATTTTTCTCAATTGGCGCAACGCTTATAAAAAATAATTCCACCAGTTCAAAACAATTTTTACTTCCGAAAGCAGTTTTCCAAAATTTCCTACTGACTGAAACAAAATTACCTGAACAAAAAAATTATCACGCCAAAATCTGAAAGTAGCTATTTGACGCTGATAATATTTTTCCTGCCTGCAAGTAAAAAAAATTTTCAGAAAAATTTTGCAGGAATATTTTTTTGTACAGAGAAAGTAAGGTACCTAAGTTGTAGATTTTAATTTCAGCAACTAGCAATTATAGAAATTTTTTCCGCAGAGAAAGGGAGGAAGAGTTCATGGGTTTTATGGACAACATGAAGGTTGCCTACAAATTGTTGATTCTCAACATTGTGGCATGTGTCGGTTTGATAATCGTCGGAATTATGGGATAT
>CAJOPJ010000039.1 GCA_905236325.1 uncultured Selenomonadaceae bacterium | reverse complement strand
GGCTCGGCAATTTTTTCCTGCTGATGTTTGCGGTGAAATGCTTGCTGAAATTCAAACAAAACATTTTCAGTTGAAAGTGGCTTTGACATAAAGAAGTCAACACCGGCATTTTTAGCCACGTCCTCAAAGTCGTCCCAGTCAAATGCAGTTAAAATTATCACAGTCGGACCGTTGCCGATAATCTGGCGAATTTCTTTAGTAAGTTCAACGCCGTTCTTTTCCGGCATACGCAAATCAACCAAAATTAAATTATAAGCGTCGCGGCGTGCGTGGCGCAGTTTAATCATTTCCAATGCCTGTTTTTGATTTAAACAACTGTCCGCCGCAATTCCAACTTCAGCCAAAGTTGTTTTTGCGCTGTTGCAAGCAATTTCGTCGTCGTCGATAATCAACACTGAAAAATCTTGCGGGCGCATTTCATTTTCAGAAACTTCAACAGCGTCAGAAACTTTAAGCGGCAAAGTAATTGTAAATTCAGTGCCAACTCCTTTTTCAGATTCGACAGAAATTTTGCCGTTCATAACATCGACAATATTTTTTGCAATTGCCAAGCCTAAACCTGTGCCGCCATACTTTGAAGTATTTGCGCTGTCTTCCTGACTGAATGGTTCAAAAATTTTCGGCAGGTAGTCGGAACTGATTCCAATTCCGGTATCCTTGACAACAAATTTAAAATTGCTTATGCCTTCAAATTCCGCTGTACATTCGACAGATAAAGTAATTTTGCCGCCGCGTTCGGTGAACTTAACAGCGTTGGACAAAATATTTATCAAAACTTGCTTAAGTTTCATAACATCGCCAATGTAGTAATTTTTTATTGCGTTACTTATTTTGCAATTGAACTGCAAATTATTTTCTTGGCATTGACTTTCAACCAAAATCTGAATTTGCTCGATAAAGTTGCGGAAGTTAAATTCTTCGTTCTGAAGTTGAAGTCTGCCGCTGTCAATTCTGTTTATGTCCAAAATATCATTTATCAAACCAAGCAAATAACGCGCACTGTCGCCGATTTTTTCCAAGTGATCTTTCATTTCCGGCGAAAGATTTTTTTCATGCAAGGCGATATTATCCAAGCCAATAATAGCGTTCATTGGCGTGCGAATTTCATGGCTTATTCGCGACAGAAAAGCATTTTTAGAATCATTCACAGCGCGTGATTCAGTCAAGGCTTCGCGCAGCTGATTATTTTGTTCAAGTTGTTTGCGTTGAATTTCTGTCGTGTCGGACTTCAGTAGGATAAAAAATTTTGCATCGGGGTCGGCGCGATAAAAATCAAAACGCTTATAAAAAATTTCGCCTTCGATTTTAATTGCAAGATTGACAATGTAAGGCTCGCGTTCGCGCAGATTTTTTTCAACCGTGGAAAGTCGTAAGGCATCAATCATTGATTGTTTAGTTTCAGCATCGCCATAAATTACAGGTTCAACCTGCGCTTGAAAATATTTGTCATAACTGCCGCTGCGGAAAATTGGAAAAATACTGCCTTTGCCGATAAGTTGCGCGTCGCCAACAACAACGCCGTAGTTGCCGTTTGAAATATAAGCAACCATATCAAATTGCCTTGCTAAAATTTTATCCAACAAAATATTTTCTACTTTGTCGCTTGAGGCTTCTTGTTCAGAAATGAACGCAATAATTTCATCTGTAATTGGGTGTCGCGTCATAACCGCAGAAACTTTGACATAACAATACTTGCCGTCCTTTCTGCGTGAAAATAAATAAGTTGCAAATTCATTCTGTCCGCGAAGATATTTTTCAGTAAGACTTTCAACGCTGAACTCACGCAAAAAATTTTCGCGTTCAGTGTCAATTGTGTAATTTTGCGCGTGCAGTTTGATAACTTCTGAATAAGAACGCATGGCGGAGTCAGTTGCAAATAAATCTTTGCCTTTGAGATCCACCAATTTATTTTTAGACAAGTTTGCGTGGAACATTCCGAGCGTCTTTTCAGTTTCGCGGTAAAAATTATTTCCAATTGACATATAAGTTGTGCGCAGTCGCTGTTCATAAACACGCGCCGCCGTAACATCAAAATAAGTGCAGTAAATAGAATTTTCGCCAAAGTCGTCAATGAAGGAATAGTAAACCGTGCACCAAATCTCATTACCTTTAGCAGTGATTTTGCGGATTGTCAAAAATTTTGTGCCGTCCTCAGAAATTTTTCGGCGCAACATTCTTTTGACAGAAAGTCTATCGTCAGGATGAGTAGTGGAAATAAAATTTGTGCCGCTCATCATTTCCGGCGCAGATTCAATTTCACATTCCATCATTTTGGCGAAGGCTTTGGAGGCAAAGACACATTCAAGTTTTTCCTCTGAATTGACGCGCAGTAAAACTCCTGCAATTTCCATTTGCCGAACTGCGCGAAGGAAAGAATTTTCTTGCAAATTTTCCATTGTCAACCTCCAAAAAATTTTTATTGAAGTTTAACACAAAATTACAGTTATGAAAAGTTGCACGCGCTTGAAAAAATTTTTTGAAAATTAAATTGCAATAGTTCAGTCAAAATGCTAAAATTCTGCCGACGGTATTTGAACGGAAAAGTTTTATAAATGTAATTTTTTTTACCTTGAAAGGGGAAATTTTTTTGTATAGAAATGAACAGCGAATTGAACAAAAATTGCAAGTGATTCCGCTGGGCGGACTTGGCGAAATTGGCAAAAATATGACAATCATAAAATTTGGTGACGATATGATTGTTATCGATTCCGGCTTGATGTTTCCTGAAAATGATATGCTCGGCGTAGATTTAGTTATTCCGGACTTCAATTACTTGCTTGAAAATTCAAACTACCTGCGTGCGATTGTTTTAACTCATGGTCACGAAGATCATATTGGCGCATTGCCCTATGTCTTAAAAAAACTTTCTGTGCCGGTTTATGGTACAAAATTAACGCTTGGGATTTTGGAAGGTCGTTTGAAAGAAAACGGCGTTGACAGTTCAAATTTGCACGCCGTAACGCCGGGCGAAATTATAAATCTTGGTTGTTTCAGCGTAGGATTTTTGCGCGTCAATCATTCAATTCCGGACAGCGTAGGTCTTTCAATCAAAACGCCGATTGGTATGATTGTTCACACAGGCGACTTTAAAATTGACTACACGCCTGTTGACGGCAAGATGACTGACTTTCGCAGATTTTCAGAACTTGGCAACAAAGGCGTTTTGTTGCTTTTAGCAGATTCAACAAATTCAGAACGCGAAGGTCATACTGCTTCAGAAAAAACTGTCGGCGCAGCTTTCAATCGTGAATTTCAAAAAGCACCAGGCAGAATAATTGTTGCAACTTTTTCCTCCAACGTCCACAGAATCCAACAAGTTATTGATAACGCAGTGAAATACAATCGCAAAGTTGCAATTCTTGGTCGCAGCATGGTTAATGTTGTAAATATTTCACTGGAACTTGGCTATATTCACGCACCTGAAGGCACAATCATTGACATTGAGGACATAATGAATTATCCTGCCGAGCGCATTGTAATTATCACAACAGGTAGTCAAGGCGAACCAATGAGCGCACTTACCAGGATGGCACTTTCAGACCACAGGCAGGTTGATATTTTGCACGGCGACACAGTAATTATTTCTGCAACGCCAATTCCCGGCAATGAAAAATTAGTTGCAAAGACTATCGACAATTTACTCAGACTTGGCGCAAATGTCATTTACAGTCGTGACGCAGGAATCCATGTTTCAGGACACGCCTCGCGTGAAGAATTAAAACTTATGCACAATTTGATTAAGCCTAAATTTTTTATTCCTGTGCACGGCGAATTGCATCACCTGTTTGCACACGCAAAGTTGGCTGAAGAACTTGGTATGCCAAAAGATCATATTTTTGTTGGCGAAAACGGCTTTGTTTTTGAGTTCACCAAAGAACGCGGCAGAATTGTCGGCAGAATCAACTGGGGCGTTATTATGGTGGACGGCTTAGGCGTTGGCGATGTCGGAAATATTGTTTTGCGCGACAGAAGGCAACTCTCTCAAGACGGCATTTTAATTGTGGTTGTAACAATGAACCGCGAAACTGGAAAAATTATTGCCGGTCCTGACATTGTTTCGCGTGGCTTTGTTTATGTTCGCGAATCCGAAGCATTGATGGACGAAGCAAAAAGTCGCGTTGTTGCAACTTTAAAGCGTTGCGCTGAAGAAAAAATCTTCGACTGGACGACTTTAAAAGTTAATGTCAAAGATACGCTCGCACAATTTCTTTTTGAACAAACAAGACGCAAACCAATGATTTTGCCAATCATCATGGAAGTCTGAAAAATTTTTCAAAATAAAAAAACCGCTCTGAATTTTTTGAGCGGTTAATTTTTTTTACAAAGCACAAACTATCTGCTTAAAATCTTTGCCACGTTCTTCAAAATTATCATACATATCAAAACTTGCACAAGCAGGACTGAGCAAAACAACTTGCGGCGGCTTAGCAATATTTTTTGCAAGTTCAACAGCTTTTTGCATTGAGTAACCTGCGTCCAAAATTTTTTCGGCAGGGAAATTATTTTTAATTGCGTCAGATTTAAATCTTTCCGCTGCGTCGCCAATTAAAATTAAATTGTCTACACGCTGATTGACTAAATTTAAAAAATCTGTCAAGTCAGTCATCTTGTCGTCGCCGCCGGCAATTAAAATAATATTTCCGGCGAAAGTTTCCAAAGCCTTCATTGCGCTGTCGGTATTTGTTGCCTTGGAGTCGTTGTAAAATTTCACGCCGCCAACTTCGCGTACAAATTCAATCCTGTGTTCCACACCTTGAAAATTTTTCAGCACGGCAGAAATTTTTTCAGCAGTCGCGCCGCCTAAAAATGCCATCATTGACGCGGCAAGTGCATTTTCAACATTATGACCGCCTTTAATGCCAAGTTCATCAACCGTGCAAAGTTCAAAAATCTTGCCGCCGAATTTTATAACCAGCCGATTATTTTTTATAAACGCGCCTTCCTCAAGTTCAACTTTGCGACTGAAATAAACAGCCTTGCAATTTTTCGGTTGAATTTTTTTAACAAGTTCGTCATCAAAATTCAAAACTAAAAAATCTTCAGCAGTTTCCTGCGCGAAAATTTTTTCCTTCATTGCTTGATAAATTTCCATTGAACCATGACGCTTTAAATGGTCAGGCGTGATATTTAAAATTGCTGAAACTTTCGGCTTGAAATTGTTTGTCGCCTCCATTTGGTAGCTTGAAATTTCAGCAGCAATTGCGCCGCCTTCGCCGATATCAACCGCAACTTCAGACAACGCAACGCCGATATTTCCGCCAACGCCGACTTTGTCAAAAGCAGTTTCAAGCAAAAGACCAAGCAAAGTTGTAGTTGTAGTTTTGCCATTGGTACCTGTCACAGCAAAAATTGGCGACTTAGCTAAATTGTAAGCAAATTCAACTTCGCTAATGACAGGAATTTTTTTTGCAAGCGCACTTTGCAGAATTGGAACTTTAATCGGCACGGCAGGCGAAACAATGACTAAATCAATATTGTTTAGCAAATTATCTTCCTGCTTGCCGAAAACTAAATTTACGCCAAGTTCGCGCAGTTCAGCAAAATCAAATTTAATTTCAGATTCAGCTTTTGCGTCGCTGAGCGTAACATTTGCACCGAGTTTTTTAGCAACTTTTGAGGCACCAAAGCCACTTATCCCTGCGCCAATAACTAAAATATTTTTACTTTTCATCTTTAAATCTTTCCACCTTTCAATTGAATTATAACACTTGTTGCTTAAATTTTGAACTTTTACTTGACAAACAATTAAATTGCTGTTAATAATCTGCCTTGCGATTTGTATAATCACGTACCTAACATTGGGGGAATAAATTTGGAAAAACAATTTTTTGACACTGCGAAACTTTGCTTAATGACAGGCAATGCCAATCCACAGCTTGCCAAAAGCATTTCGGACTATGTAGGAGTGCCGCTATGTCAAACGACTGTCGGTCACTTCAACAACGGCGAAACTTCTGTTATGATTGATGAAAGTATTCGCGGCAAAGATATTTTTATTATTCAACCAACTTCCCAACCTGTGAATGATAATTTAATGGAGCTTTTGGTTATGGCTGACGCTTGCAAGCGTGCCTCTGCACACTCAATCAATGCAGTTGTGCCTTATTACGCTTATGCACGCCAAGACAGAAAAAGTCGTGGGCGCGAACCAATTTCTGCAAAACTTGTAGCAAATTTGATGGTCGCTTCCGGTGTCAATCGCGTTATCACAGTTGACTTGCACGCTGCACAAATTCAAGGCTTTTTTGACATTCCTGTTGATCATTTATTTGCCGCACCTGT
>CAJOPJ010000038.1 GCA_905236325.1 uncultured Selenomonadaceae bacterium | reverse complement strand
GCCGCCGTCAATCATCTTCGCAAGATAGTAAATCGCCGCGTCAGCATCGCTGCCACGCATACTTTTTATAAACGCGCTTACAGTGTCATAGTGATTGTCTCCTTTTTTGTCATATTTGCGTATTCTTTCGCCAAGAATTTTTTTTAAGCTGTCAACTGTGATTGAATCTTCAACAGCAACCTGTTCAAGCAAATTCAGAGCAATTCTTGCGTCGCCGTCAGCAAAGTCAGAAATAATTTCAAGTGCGTTATCTTCGACTTGTAATTTTTTTTCGCCAAGACCTTCAGGTGAATTTATCGCGCGAATTAAAATTGTTTTTATGTTGTCTGTTGAAAGTTTACTAAGGCGAACAATTTTAACGCGACTTAACAGCGCGGCGTTGACTTCAAAAAATGGATTTTCAGTCGTCGCGCCAATCAAAATAATTCTGCCGTCCTCAACATAAGGCAACAAAAAATCTTGCTGACTTTTGTTAAACCTGTGAATTTCATCAATAAATAAAATTGTATTTTGGTGATTAAAACTGCGCCTGTCAGCAGCTTCTTTAACTATTCCGCGCAGTTCAGAAATTCCACTCAGCGCAGCGTTGACTTTTTCAAAATGACTTTGCTTTGTGTTGGCGATAATTTTTGCAAGTGAAGTTTTTCCTGTACCCGGCAAGCCGAAAAAAATCATCGAAGGCAAATTTCCGGTTGAAATCATTTTTTGCAAGGTCTTAAAAATTTCTTCCTGCCCAACAAAATCTTCCAATTTTTGTGGACGCATTCTTTCGGCAAGTGGTTGATATTTTTTGTTTTCTGCGACTTCTGCCGCGCTGAATAAGTTCATAAAAATTCCTCCGTCCTAAATTTTGGGAACATACAATAACATTTTATTTGTAATTGTGCAAAGTTTGATTTATTATTAACGGAAAGTTTTTAGGTGGTAAGGCAAGATGGACGAAAAATTAAATTGGCTTTTGTTGGCTGAAAAATTTATATCGGACGGCGATCCACGCGCTTTAAAAGCAGTTGCGCGCGAACTTTTCGACTTGGATAAAAATTCTGCTGAAGGTCCTGCAATTATGGCTGAATCTGCTTTGTATCTCGGCAACTTGGACGAAGCAGAAATTTTAGCCAATGACGCGCTGACTTTGGAACCTCACAACCTACGCGCAAGATTGGTACTCGGCGGTGTTGCCGGTGAAAAATTTAATTTGCACGCCGAACTTAAAACACTCGGCACAGTTATAAATGATTCGCACAAGGCAATTAACAACTTAAAAATGCTTTTGAACAATTATCGAAGTAAATTTTCCTTAAGCAGAAAAGCCGATACACCTGAAGTTGAGGATGGCAAGAAAGCTGTTGAGGCGAAAATTTCAATCGCCAATGCGACGCTTTACAAAGCACTGTGTTGGATTTCGAACGGACTTTATCTTGCCGGCGAACCTGCACAAGCTGCCGAAGCCTTGAATGAAGCCAGCACTTTGACTGATAAAAATGAACGCGCCGCCGAACTTTATTCCAAGCATTTATTTTTAAAAAACTACCGCGACCTTGCGCCTCAAGTCAGCAAAGAAACTGCCGCGCATTACAATGATTTTTTTAGCGGTGTAAATGTCTACGCTCACGACAGAAAAAATTTGTCCGCCGATAAAAAATTGCGCGTTGGTTATATTTCACCTGACTTCAGACAGCACGCTTTGGCAAATTTTGTCCTGCCATTCCTGCGCGATTTTGACAGCGATAATTTTTCAGTTTTCTGCTACCACACAGGCAAGAAAGACGCAGTTACTGAACGCCTGAAACGCAACAAAGTTTCTTGGCGTGACTTAAGCGGACGCAATGAACGCACTACAGCACGCATTATCAGCGAAGACAATTTAGATATTTTAGTTGATTTATCCGGTCATTCTCAAAACAGTTGTCTGCCGATTATGGCTTGTAAGCCTGCGCCGATTCAAATTTCTGCGCTCGGCTACACTGCAACTACAGGCTTAAAAGCAATAGATTATTTTTTGTCGGACATGGTTTGCTTGCCGGAGCAGGAATCGCCGGCAGGTTTTACTGAAAAAATTGTGCGCGTTGATAACTGTCACCTGTGTTACGCGCCCGGCGTTGTTCGCGATATGCCCGCCGCCGGAATTAAAGCTCCTGTTTTGGAAAATGATTTTGTAACTTACGGCAGTTTCAATAATTTTGCGAAAGTCAGCGACGATGTTTTGTATTTGTGGCGTGCAATTTTGGAAAATTCGCCCGACTCAATTTTAATCATAAAAAGCAAAATTTGCAGCATTGAAAGCGGCAGAGAAATTGTGCGCGAACGACTAACTAAAATGTCACTGCCGCTCGACAGAATTCAACTGCGCCCCTACAGTCCTGACTACCTTGAACAATACCGCGATATTGATGTTGCGTTGGATACTTTTCCCTACACAGGAGGACTGACGACTTGCGAAGCGTTGTACATGGGTGTGCCTGTCGTGACTTTGCGCGGCAAGTCGCACGGCTCAAGATTTGGTATGTCAATTTTAAATGCGGCTGATTTGCCTGAATTGATTGCAAAAAATTCTATGGACTACATAAAAAAAGCCGTGCACATTGGCAAGCATCGCGAACTTGTCGCAGGTTACCACGCAGGGCTGAGAGAACATTTGCTAAAATCGCCGCTTATGGACAGCAAAAAATATATGCAGCAGATTGAAAAAATTTATCGCGACATTTGGAAGGACTATTGCACTGCTAAGCCAAAACGCAAAAAATTTTCCAATTTCACCTACAAAGAATAAATTTTTTATTTAAAATCTTTGCTAGAATCTTGAATTGTTAAGAAAATGTTACAAAAGTAATGTTGCAAGTTGCATAAAAAACTTGACCAAGTCGCATAAAAAACTTGACTAAAATCACTTGACAAGAAAAATAATTTTGTTTAATATACTCCCTATGTAGTGACAACAGACGTTTCCATTGCCCCGGGCGTTTGACAAAATCACTTGAATTGAAAATTTTCTAATCATGGAGGAATTTTTCACATGAAAGATACTTATATGGCAAAAGCCGGCGACATCGAAAAAAAATGGTACGTCGTCGATGCTACAGGACAAACCTTAGGACGCTTGGCGGCTGAAATCGCTAAAGTCTTGCGCGGAAAAAATAAACCTACTTATACGCCTCATATGGACGCCGGAGATTTTGTTATCGTCATCAATGCCGAAAAAATTTCATTGACAGGCAAAAAACTTCGCAACAAAGTCTACTTCCACCACACCGGCTATAACGGCGGCGGCAAATATGCCACTGCAGGCGAATGGCTTAAAAAATTTCCTGAACGCGTTGTTGAACACGCTGTCAAAGGTATGTTACCAAAAAATAAACTCGGCGCAGACCTGTTCAGAAAATTGCATGTCTTTGCAGGTGATAAACACCCCTACGCAGCGCAAAAGCCTGAAGAACTTAAATTTGATATTCGCTAATGATTTCGAGGTGATAAAATGGCACAGGTTAGTTATTATGGCACAGGTCGTCGCAAAAGTTCAATCGCACGCGTGCGCTTGGTCCCCGGCGACGGCAAAGTTATTATCAATGGCAAAGCTATGGAAGAATATTTCGGCTTGAAGACGCTTGAGCTTATTGTACGCCAGCCGCTTGTACTTACCGAAATGAACGACAAGTACAATGTCCTTGCAAATGTTAAAGGCGGTGGCACAACAGGTCAAGCCGGCGCAATTCGTCACGGAATTACACGCGCACTCATGGAACTTGACAACGGACTTCGTCCGGCACTTAAAAAAGCTGGCTTTGTTACGCGCGATCCACGCGAAAAAGAACGTCGCAAGTATGGTCTTAAAAAAGCACGCAAAGCTTCGCAGTTCTCAAAACGCTAACATCATAATCAATCATCCTAAAGTCCTGACTCTGTTGAGTTGGGATTCGGAAGATCTCACAAAAAACAGCTCCGCAAGTTTTTTCCCTGCGGAGTTGTTTTTTTGCAAAGATTTATTTTTTTGTTGAAATTTTTTACAGGCGTTTATATAATTGCAAAGTAAGTTGAAATCGGATTGGAGAAAATCGATGAAGAAATTTAAATTTCAGCTTGAAACGCTCCTAAAAGTCACGCGCAGAAAAAAAGATGACGCCGAAATGCAATTTGCTGAAGTTTCAAGGCGACTTGAGGAACATCGTGCGCATTTGCAAGAATTACTTCAGCAACTGCAACAAGGTCAAACTGAATTTCAGCAGTTGACAGCGGAAGGCAAAACAGTAACAGTCGGCGTGATTATGACTTACAACAATTTTTTCAACTGGAAACGCGAACAAATTGAACAACAACAACAACTGATTTTAAGGACAATGCAGGAACGACAGCAAAAATTGAAAGCCTTAATGGAAGTGATGACTTACCTGAAAAGCATTGAACAGTTGAAGGAAAAACGCCTGCGTGAATATAATGAAGAACTTTTGTTTGAGGAACAAAAAATGCTTGATGAAATTGGCTTACAATTGAGTATGAGAAAATAATTTTTTTGGAGGCTGATAAAAAATGATACAAATTCAAGGAATTGACAGAGTTGACTTGACGCATAAAATTGACGATGTACGCCAAAGAATCGCGGCTATTGAAAGCAGATTTGGTCTTGGCGGAGATTTTCAAACTGCCTTGAATCGCGAACTTAATAGAGGCATTGCTGCTGAAGTTCAACGCGCTGCCGCAGTTCACCAAGTTGCAGAAACGCCAAGCCTTTTGAACGGCACGCAACCTGTCAATGAAGCCGACGCAATAAATTCAGCGCGTATCACTCAAGCGATAAATTCAATTAACAACAATAATTCCACTACGCAAAATTCTACCACGCAAAATAATTCTACCAATGTTGAAGTTCAGTCCGGTCGAATTATGCAAAATAATTTTAGCGACGCAGATTTTGAGGAAGCTGATGAAATTGCTGAATCGACTGAAACACTTTTGGACGCGGCGGCAGCGCGTTATGGTGTTGACGCACGCCTTGCAAGGGCTATTGCCATTGCCGAATCGAACATGAATCAAAATGATATTTCGGACGCAGGTGCAATTGGAGTTATGCAACTTATGCCGGAAACTGCGGCAGGCTTGGGCGTTAATCCATACAATCGCGCAGAAAATATTGATGGCGGCGTAAGATTTTTAAGTCAGCTGATTGAAAGATTCGATGGCAATTTAGAACACGCAGTTGCGGCTTATAACGCAGGTCCCGGCGCAGTTGAAAGATTTGGCGGTATTCCTCCCTACGCCGAAACTCAAGCCTATGTCGGGCGCGTCATGGATTTGTATAGATGATTAGGAGTTATTGATAATGGCGAAGAAAAAAAGTATCCTCAGCAAGATAAAGACGCTGTTTTTTGTGATTTTATTTTTGCTGATTTTATTAGTAGCCGGCGTTGCAGCAGCAGTTATCGCCGGCGTAATCAATGATGAACAAATACAAATGGCTAATGAAAAAGTCGGACTTTATAAATTGCCGCTGGTTGGCGCAGGCGAAATGTTTGAATATTTTCAAGTGCCGGAAGGCGTAGTTTGGCCTGAACCTGAACCAGAGCCTGAAGTTGAAGTTGTTGAAGAAAATAAAACTCAACAAACAACAACTGCAGCAAATACTCCTGCACCGGCTACAAATGATGCAAACAGAAATCGCGATGTAAGAATTTCACGCCAAGAAATTGAAGCGCAAATGGCGGCGCGTGAAGCTGCTGAAAAAAAGCGTATCGGCAAACTTGCGCGAATTTATCAAAATATGAAGCCGGAAGAAGCCGCTCTTGCACTTGACGGCGTTGAAATGGACACGGTAGTTTTAATTCTGCAAAAAATGTCGGAAGATTCGGCGGCGGCAGTTTTGGCAAAAATGGAACCAATTCAAGCCGCAAGACTCACGCAGTTAATTTTTGAAGGCACGCAGTCACGCTTACCTGCACAATAAATTAGACTTTAGACATTATCATTATTTCGACCGAGAGGAGAAATTTTTATGATAGCACGCGCACTGGTTTTGTTGTGTTTAATTTGGGGATTTAATTTTGTCGTGATGAAAACGGCAAATTTTTATTTTTCGCCGGAAATTTTTGTAACTTACAGATTTGGATTCGGCGCGGCAATTTTAGTTGCATTTGCGTACTTCAGAAAATTACCGCTGCCGCCAAAAAACTTGTGGGGATGGATTGCACTTTCCAGCGCGTTTCAAATTTCACTCGGCGCAATGCTTTGTCAGTACAGTTTTAAATTTTTGCCGGCAGGTTTAGTTTCAATGCTCAACTACACAATGCCGGTTTGGGTTTCAATTTTAGCGTACTTTTTCTTGAAAGAACCGCTAACCAAGAAAAAAATTTTTGGTATTTTTATGGCAGTTTTCGGTGTGGCAGTTTTGATGAATGTAAATGTCAACAGCAAATTTTTATTTATGCTGATACCACTCGCCGCAGCAGTTGTTTGGGCAATTGGAAATATCATTTTGAAATTAAAATTGTCAAAGTTGGACGCAATAACTTTGACAACTTGGCAAATGGTAGTCGGCGCAATAATTTTGGCAATTTACACAATTTCGTTCGGTGAAATTGAGGTGCGTTGGACTTTGATTTCCGTCGCTTGCTTGGCTTACAATGTCATAATTGCGTCGTCATTAGCGTTTGTCTTGTGGGCGTATATTTTGGAACACATGGAAGCAAGTAAAGCCTCAATTTCAGTTTTGGGTGTGCCTGTTGTCGGCGTTTTGGGCGGCGTAATTTTTTTAGGCGAACCGCTGACTTTTTCAATGATTTGCGGAATGATTTTAGTTTTGGGCGGAATTTTTTTAGTTCAACATTCTTGACAATGCACACTTGCAGAAAAAATTTCCTGTCAACTCGGCAGGATTTTTTTTATTGCGGCAAGAATTTTTCAAGCAAGATGTTTTGTTAGGAGAAATTATTTTGCAAACTGAAATTTTAAAACCGACGGCAGAAAATTTAAAACGCGCAGGTGAACTGATTCGCGCAGGTGAACTTGTAGCATTTCCAACTGAAACAGTTTATGGTCTCGGAGCGGACGGCTTGAACTTTGGCGCAAGACAAAAAATTTACGCAGCAAAAGGCAGACCTTCCGACAAGCCGCTGACTTTACATGTCGCAAATTTAAATCAAGTTG
>CAJOPJ010000037.1 GCA_905236325.1 uncultured Selenomonadaceae bacterium | reverse complement strand
ATCAATGGAAACAAAATTCCGACTTTGCAACTTTCTGACGGCTCGACTTTAACTTACAATTCAAAATCCGGCAAGTGGAGTTGAATTAAAAAATTTTTTTACCTGCGGCGGCAGGTATTTTTTTGTTATAATATAAAAAAATTTGCGGCGGTGATATTATGCTTGAGGAAAAATTGAAAACTTTGCCGGAAAAACCCGGCGTTTACATTATGAAAAATTCCGATGGAAAAATTATTTATGTCGGCAAGGCTAAGATTTTAAAAAATCGCGTGCGGCAATATTTTCAGCAAAATAAAAATCACAGCGCAAAAGTTAAAGCGATGGTCGCTAAAATTTGCGATTTTGAAACTATAATTACCGCGTCCGAAGTCGAAGCCTTGATTTTGGAATGTAATTTGATAAAAAAACATCGTCCTCGATACAACATCAGCTTGAAGGACGATAAAACTTATCCATACATAAAATTGACGCTGACAGAACAATTTCCGCGCATTTTGGTCACCAGAAAAATTTTCCACGACGGCGCAAAATATTTTGGTCCTTACACCAATGGCTTGGCTGTCAAGGAAACTTTGCAACTTTTGCGAAAAATTTTTCCACTCCGCACCTGCAAAAATTTTCCTTCGCGTCCCTGCCTTGAATTTCACATCAAACGCTGTCACGCGCCTTGCGTCAATAAAATTTCGCAGACTGATTATTTTGAAATTGTAAAGTCTGCCGAAAAATTTCTTGAAGGCAAAACTGCCGAAGTCGAAAAAAATTTGCAGGAAAAAATGACTGCGGCGGCAGAAAATTTAAATTTCGAATCGGCGGCAAGGTTCAGAGATATTTTGTCGGCGGTTAAAAAAGTTTCTGAAAAGCAAAAAATTGTCACCAATTCAGGAAATTTGGACGCGATTGGAATTTTTAAATTAAATTCAGAAGTTTGCGCACAGATTTTTTTTGTACGCGAAGGCAAAGTTGTCGGACGCGAAAGTTTTTTGCTTTCAAACGCCGATGATGAATCTGACGCTAAAATTGTAGCCGAATTTGTTAAAAATTATTACAGCCGCGCTGAAATTTCGGCTGAAGAAATTTTGTTGCCGTGCGCAGTCGAAGATGAAAAAATTTTGTCAGATTGGCTGAAAGTAAAAATTTCCGAACCGAAACGCGGAACTAAAAAAGACTTGGTCGAAATGGCTATTGAAAACGCTGAAAAATTCCTGCGTGAAAAAAATTTGCAAACTGAATTGAAAAACCAACAGACAAAAGGCGCGGTCGAAGAATTAAAAAAATATTTAAATTTGCCTGCGTTGCCGCGTCGCATGGAATGTTTTGACATTTCGCACTTTCAAGGCGCGGAAACTGTCGCGTCAATGGTTGTCTTTGAAAACGGCTCGCCAAGCAAAAATAATTATCGCAGGTTTAAAATTCGCTCGACTGAAGGCAAGCCGGACGACTTTAAATCTATGCGCGAAGTAATTTTTCGGCGATATTCAAAAATTTCTGCAGAAAATTTGCCTGATTTAATTGTGATTGACGGCGGAATTGGGCAATTAAATTCAGCGTTGGAAATTTTACGCGATTTAAATTTAAAAATTCCGACAGTTGGACTTGCGAAGCAGTTTGAATTGATTTTTGTAGAAAATTCTGCCGAACCTGTCGAACTTCCACGCGGCAGTCAATCTTTATATTTAATGCAAAGAATACGCGACGAAGCGCATAGATTTGCGATAACTTATCACAGAAAATTACGCAGAAAAAGAAATTTGCAGTCGGAATTGGACAATATTTCCGGAATTGGAAAATTAAGACGCGAAGAATTATTAAAAAAATTCGGCTCTGTTGAAAAAATAAAAGTCGCAACTTTGGACGATTTAATTTCAACACCAAAAATGAATAAAACTGCTGCTGAAAATTTACTGCTAAGTTTAGGAGTTAGGGATTGATAAAAAATGAACATAAAAATAAAAAACTCTGCCAAATTAAAAAATCTGTTGATTTCGGGGCTTTTAATTGCTTTTTTTGTGACAATTATATTGTCCTATTACAACATGATTTACAATCAAACGCGCGAGGGAATTATTAAAAATGGACAATCTTCCGCAGTTCAATCTAAATATTACATTACAGAATATTTTTCAACCAGCGTTGACGCAATAAAACTTACAGCTTATACAATCGACGGCATGATTAAAAACAATAAAACCAACAAAGAAATTTTGGATTATTTAGTTGGGCAATCAATTGCAGTTACCAGCACAGTTTTTGAAAATACAACAGGACTTTATTGTTATTGCAACGGCGAATATCTTGACGGCGCAATGTGGGTTCCCAGCGCAGATTTTGTTCCAACCGAACGACCTTGGTATATAAAAGCAGTGGCTGCAAAAGGCGAAATTGCTTTTATTGATCCATACCTCGACGCGCAAACCGGAAATGTTGCAATGACTATTGCAAAATGTCTTTCGGACGGCAAAAGCGTTGTTGCAATGGATATTACGCTGGATCAAGTGCAAACACTGACTGAAGAATCGGTAAAATCCGGCGCTTCTGACTATGAATTTATTTTGGACAGTCGAAATGTTGTTGTTGCTCACTCAGAAAAAAGCGAAGTAGGAAAAAATTATAATGATGAAAAAAACAATCTTTGGAACACGATTTTGGAAAAATCAAAAGGCGCGGAAGATAGTTTTTTTGAATTTAAATTTGAAGGCAAAAATTATATAGTTTATGTTGAACAAATCGGCGATAATTGGCGGTGTATAGCTGTAAAAAATGCTACAGAAATTTTTACGCCTTTAAATATTTTGCTTACCGTCACAATGACAATAGTGATTTTGATTGTGGCGATTTTGGTTTATATTTTAAATAAATCTGAAAATCGGTACAACATTGCGAAAGATTTGAACGATCAACTTTCTTCGCTGTCTAATATTTATTTGTCTTTGTATGAAATTAACATAGCTGAAGATACCTTCAAAGTTATAAAATCTATTGATGTAATAGACCAAGAATTGAAAGAAAAAAATAATTTAAAAGCAAGTTTGCTGATTCAAACTGTTGTGGAAAAAAGAATTGATAAAATATCTTTAGATGATGGCATAAAATTTATTGACTTCACTACATTAAATACAAGGCTGAAAAATACCGACACTGTAGCATTTGAATATCAAAATAAAGATTTGCGTTGGAGAAGAATGCGTTTCATTGTTTCAAAAAGATTCAACAATGGCGTAATTTCAAATGTACTTTGGCTGGTTGAAGATATAAGCGAAGAAAAAAATCAGCGTGACGCGCTGATAAATCTTTCCGAACGCGCTTTTGCTGCAAGTGAGGCAAAGTCTTCTTTCCTGTCGAATATGTCGCACGAAATCCGCACGCCTATTAACACAATTTTAGGCATGAATGAAATGATTCTGCGCGAATCTAAAGACACAGAAATTATAAATTATTCAGAAAATATCCAAACTGCCGGAAATATACTTTTGGGAATAATCAACGACATTTTGGATTTTTCTAAAATTGAAGCCGGAAAAATTGAAATTATTCCGGTTAATTATGATCTTTCGTCGCTCATCAATGACTTGGTAAATTTGATTCAACCAAAAGTAGATTTTAAAGGCTTAGAATTAAATCTGGATTTTGATAAAAATTTGCCAAAATTTTTGAATGGCGATGAAGTCAGAATAAAACAAATTATTACAAATATTTTAACAAACGCAGTCAAATACACAGAAAAAGGCTTTATAGGTTTTTCAATCGGCTTTGAACGCATTGAATCTGACCCTGACAGCGTGATTTTGAAAATTGTAATCAAAGATACCGGAATTGGCATTAAGCCGGAAGATATGAAAAAACTGTTTACAGAATTTGAACGCATTGAAGAAGAACGCAACAGAAATGTTGAAGGCACAGGATTAGGTATGGCAATTACAAAAAATCTGCTGAACTTGATGAACAGCAGACTTAAAGTCGAAAGTATTTATGATTTAGGTTCAAAATTTTCATTTGAGTTGAAACAAAAAGTAATTAAATGGACTCCGCTTGGCGATTATGAAACTTCATACCAAGAAACCTTGCAAGGAAGACAAAAATACAGTGAAAAATTTACTGCTCCCGACGCTAAAATTTTAGTTGTTGATGATAATCAGATGAACATTTTGGTGTTCAAAAATTTATTGAAACAAACAAAATTGAAAATTGATACTGCTTTAAGCGGCAACGAAGGAATTTTATTAACAAAACACAATAAATATGACATAATTTTTTTAGATCACATGATGCCCGGCAAAAATGGTATCGAAACTTTGCAGGAACTTCGTGCGCAAAAAAATAATCAAAATTCCGGCGCAATTGTTATCTGTCTTACTGCAAATGCAATTAGCGGCGCAAGAGAAAAATATATTTCAATCGGCTTTGATGATTATCTTACTAAACCAATCAACCCCGACAAACTTGAAAAAATGCTTTTTAAATACCTGCCTAAAGACAAAATTTTAACTGCCAACAATGACATTGATATTAAAGCCGAAACTGAAATTGAAACGCCGGAAAAATCAGAAAATAACTATTTAAATGTTAAACTTGGTTTGCAATACAGCGCAGGAATGATTGAGGTTTACAAGGAAATTTTGGAGCTTTTCTGCAACTTGAAGGAAGAAAAAAAATCTGATATTCAAGACGCTTACAAAAACAAAGACTGGAATACCTACACGACGCTGATTCACGGCTTAAAGTCAACTGCGCTTTCAATCGGCGGCGAACAAGTTGCTGAACTTGCAAAAAAACTTGAAATGGCAGGTCATGTGCTGGAAGAAAAAAATTCTGAGCAATCAGACAAAATCGAAGCTGAAAATTACATAATTTCTCACCACGCCGAAGCTATGGATTTTTATGACAAACTTGTTGAGGAAGGCAAAAATTATTTAAGCACTGAAATTTAAAAAATCACCGACTCAAACTTCAAGCCGCATTTTTCCAAAAAAAATTTCATATTCTCACGCAACTCAGAATCCTCAAAACCTTTGTCAGCAAATAAATCATTCGGCAACATAACCGGCTCGCGAAAATACAAATAACTTTCACCTTTCACCAAAGTTACGCGATGTTGGCTGTTGATATGTTTTCCTGCGCATTTTTCCATTTCGTCCGGAAAAATTTTAGCCAGATTTTTCAAAAGCTCAACATAACGCATTTTTTCATTTGCAAAAGGACCGAATTTTTCGCCGCGCAAAATAAAATATTTACTGCCGAAAGTCGGAACTTCCAAATCTGCGCTACCAACAGAAATATTTTCACTCGGCGCAGATTTTTTTATTTCAATTTTTTCCGGCATTGAATAAATTTCTTCAAGTTCAGCGCGATTTATTTTTTTTTCGGCAACTTCGATTTTCATATTTATATTAACAACGCCGGCGGTGATAAAAATTTTGCGTAATGCTTGAGCAATTTCAATCGGCGTGCGATGAGTTTCCAAAAAAATAATCGGCGCGATTCTGCGCGGACTTTTCATTTCAATTGAGGTTGTACGCAGATACAAAATTTGCGTCGGATCTTTGCTGCAAAGATTATTTATCACATCAGGAAATTCAAGAAACAAACACTTCACGGCGGAAAAAAATAAATCTTCCCAACTGCGAACTTCAAGCCTGCCAAAATAAATTAACGCAATCGGTATGTCGTCATTATTTAAATCAATTTTTTTCGCGCCCAAGTCCAAAATTTTATTAGCCAACTTAAATCACCTCCGCAAATTTTTTTTATTATATCACGCAATTTTTTTTTTAAAACATCTTGAAATGTATTTCTGATTCGGTTACAATTCAAATAAAGTTTTATGAAATTTATCTGTAAAGATTGGAGGTGTTGCAAATGTTTAAAATTTTGCCTGTAGCGTTGGCGATATTTTTATCTGTGGTGCATTTTCAACTTGGCGACGAAACAGAAATTATTCCGGAAGAAATTCAAAATCCGCGCAATCATTTAACGCAGGATGCAAATAATCGCAATGAAGTCCGTGCTAAAGTTTTATCTGTAACTGAAGTCGCCAACAGCCACGATGAAAATTTTTCAGCCGGCGCAACAGATGAAATTACTTTGCGTCTGACATGGGGGGTTGTTCCGGGCGCAGTTAAATACAGAATTTTTTCCGACAGCGCAGAATTTATTTCCTACACAGTTGGAATTGAAATTCCTGTGTCGAATGTAGATCAAATTTTCAAAGTTGAGGCTTTGGATTTTGATGACAATATTTTGCAGGAAAATGTGCAAATTATCACAACGGAGATAAATCCGATTCGCCCACGCACTACAACTGAATTTCACAAGATGAGTTTTCCGCCGATTTATATTGTGTATTCCTGGATTCCAAGTAAGGACGCAGATCATTATGAAATTCAGCTTATCAAGGACAATGAAGTTGTGCGCGAATTTATGACTGAATACCATTCGCAGGACGACAATTTTGATTTTTATGATCCTGAACCTGTTTTGGAGGACGGCGAATATTTTTGGCGTGTGCGCGGCTTGAGTGCTGATAATAAGCCTTTGACTGCTTGGTCTGAACAAAATGACGGCAATACATTTTTAGTACGCAAACCTGCAAGATTTTGTGCCATTGGCGATTCAATTACGCACGGCGGCGGTTCTATTTCAGTTCCACCTTCCAACGCCTACTACAACTGGGAAACTTACTGCGACTTGCCGGTTAAAAATCTTGGCAAAAGCGGCGATACTACAGATCAAATTTTGGAACGCTTTGACAGCGATGTTTTGCCTTTCAAACCTGAAGTCCTTTTCATTATGGCTGGTGTGAATGATTATCGCAATGGAATTTTAAGTTGGCATTCTGTAAGCAATTTAAAAGCTATTCGCGAAAAATGCGAAGCGCACAATATCCTGCCTGTTTTTATTACGCCAACGCCTGTAAATCCCTATGTTATGCGCAAAATTAAATTTGTTGATCCGCCGGAACCTGATTGGCAAACGCACATGGACTATATCTGCGATTGGATTCGTGAACAACCACAGCACATTGATGTTGCAAATTATTTTGTCGATGAGGACGGCAATTTGCGTGAGGATTTAGCTGTTGACGGTTTGCACCCCGACGCGGAAGGCAAAGAATTTATCGGCAAAGCTGTTTGCGAATGGTTAAATAATTATCTTGATTCAATGTTGCCTGTCGATTAAAAAAAATAACCACACTTGAGGCGCGGCTACAGAAACTTTATGATTCAATGTTGACTTGTCGATAAAAAAATAACCACGCTTGAGGCGCGGCTACAAAATTTTATTCAACTCAATAGTGCGGATTAAGTTTTACATAATCAACAGGTCTGCTCCAATCCACATGAACGCCTGTTTCCTCCCAAAGCCTAGTAAGCGCAATTTGAAAACTTTCAACATCGGCAAGCGGATTTATTTTTTCCGCCGTGAAGTCCAAAAGCGTTTCATGTGGAATTTCAATTTCATGAATTTGATTTAAAAAATCTTCAGTTTTTTGCTTACCTTCCTCTTCCGCCAAGATAACTTGTGCGGTTTTATTTTGTGCATTGTACTCAATGTAGCCGAGATTGTCTTTGTAACTTATCGCCACGCTGTATTTTTCCAAATCAATCACCCCTTAAGCTAAAATAAATTTTTCAACTGCCGCCGCAAAGCCGTCCGCTTCACAACCCGAAGTTATAAATTTGCAGGTCTTTTTGACTTCATCAGTCGCATTTCCCATCGCAATACTTGTACCGGCAACTTTCAACATTGACAAGTCATTATCGCTGTCACCAATAGCTGCGACTTCAGAAATATCAATATTAAATTTCTGCGCAAGAATTTTCACTGCCGCTGCCTTTGAAACGCCTTTGTTCATAATTTCAACAAGCATTGGTGCAGATCTTGTAACTTCAATCCTGCCGGAAAAATTTTCGCGCAGTTCAGCTGAAATTTTTGAACATTCTTCAGGAATATCTGAAAGTCCAAGCAGCTTACAAACATTTTCAGTAAATTTTTTCAAGCCTTCCCAACCGACTGACTCGCCCAAAGTTTTTTGCGATGCCTCATACATATCTGTCAATTTATTTTTCGCAGGATAACGCAGAACATCATTGCTGTATGTTTGCAGGTGGAAATTTCGCGCTTGAAAAAAATCCACAATTTCGCAAATTAAATCTTTCTGAATATAATCGCTGTGCAAAATTTTTTCCTGCGTGCGAATCATTGCACCATTGTAGCTGATTATCGGCGCGTCAACGCCAATAGCCTTTACAATCGGAACTGTAGCAGGATACATTCTGCCGGTTGCGATTGTAAAAATAATTCCTGCTTTCTGCATTTTGTGAATTGCCTCAATATTTTTTTCCGACGGCATTTTTCCAGGCATTAACAATGTGCCATCAATATCACTGACAAATAATTTTATCGCCATTCAATTATCCTCCTCAACCGCATTAAAAATATTTTCATTGCGCTGAACTTTCAAACTTTCGGCTGTGATGATTGATTTAATTTTTTCAACTGCCGCGTCAACTGTGTCATTAACAACTGCGTACTGATATTTTTTGCCAATTTCAATTTCAGCCTTCGCCGCACTGAATCTTGTCTGCAAGGTTTCTTCAGATTCAGTGCCGCGATTTTTTATTCTGCTGTAAAGTTCCTCAAGACTCGGCGGCAACAGAAAAATAAAAACGCCTTCAGGACATTTTTGCATAACATTTAATGCGCCTTGCGTGTCAATTTCAAGCAAAACATTTTCGCCGCGTTTTAAATGCTCTTCAATTTTGTAAAGCGGCGTACCATAAAAATTGCCATAAACTTCGGCGTACTCAAGAAATTTGCCTTCAGAAATTTTTTGCTTAAAGTCGTCCACAGTCAGAAAAAAATATTCCACGCCGTCAGTTTCGCCGGAACGCGGCTTTCTTGTCGTCGCCGAAATTGAGTAATAAATTTCCGGCATTTCCGACAACAATTTTTTGCAAACTGTGCCTTTACCTGTTCCACTTGCTCCGGAAATCACAATCAATATTCCCTGTTCCATAAATTACCTCCAAAATTTTTTCTGTATGTTAATTCTGCCAACAAAAAAATTTTCCTGTAAATAAAAAAAAATCGTCCCTTTCGGTAGAAAGAGACCCTTGGTAGTAGTAAAAACTATAACAATCAGCCGAAGCTGATATGTTAACTGAATGAATTTTCCGACCTAAATTTCAGTCGCTAAGTTTGAAGTTAAAGCTATAATTGCTAGGCAAAGGAGCCGCCGACTTTTGCCGACAACTCCAACGCCTTATGTTTTTTTACTACCACATATATTTATCTAACTAAACCTTGAAGTTAATCTCCAAAGTCCTAACCTGCTAAATTACTGGAGCAAGCTGAGAACTGCGCTGGAGGACTGGTTAGCCTGTGCAAGCATAGACTGTGCAGCCTGAAGCAGAACATTGTTCTTGGTGTAGTTGGTCATTTCTTTAGCCATATCAGCGTCACGAATTGTGGATTCAGCTGCCTGGACGTTCTCGCTTGAAGTTGTCAAGTT
>CAJOPJ010000036.1 GCA_905236325.1 uncultured Selenomonadaceae bacterium | reverse complement strand
TTCTGCTGCGACCGCAGGTGTTGGCGGACAAATTGCAGGCGTGACAATTAGCGTTTCGGACAGCAACGGCAATGTTCGCAAAGCAGCTAATGCAGCTCTTGACAACTTTGCAATGTCAATTCGCGCTGAAAACCAGACAACCGGCGGCGAAGATGCAAACAACAACATTAAATTCCAAGTCGGCGCAAATGCAAACCAGGCTATCAGCGTAAGCTTGACAGATATGCGCTCCGAAGCTCTTGGACTTAAAGGCAGCGACGGCAGCAAAGTTAGCGTTGCAACTCAGGACAAAGCTAACGCAGCTATCGCAGTATTTGACAACGCGATCAGCAAAGCACTTGATCAGCAGACCACAATCGGTTCAATCGAGGCAAGACTTGAATACACCAGCAGCAACCTCACAACTTCAAGTGAAAATGTACAGGCGGCTGAATCCACAATCCGTGACGCTGATATGGCTAAAGAAATGACCAACTACACCAAGAACAATGTTCTGCTCCAGGCTGCACAGTCTATGCTTGCACAGGCTAACCAGTCCTCCAGCGCAGTTCTCAGCTTGCTCCAGTAATCTGATTGAGCTTGCAGGAATGTATCTTTAAGTAGATAGAGGTCTGAGGTAGTAAAAACTATATCTAACTAAAGGCGGGGTTGTCGGCAAAAGTCGACAGCCTTTGCCATTGCAATTATAGCTAAACTTCACAACCGTGACTGTCTGAAACTTAGGACAAAAATTTATTTCGGTATCGACGTAGCACACGGGCTGCGTAGATATAAAGTGTTTTTTTTACTACCATGAAAGCATCTTCAACGCGAAGGTGCATTTTTTTTGTGCAAAAATAAGACAAAAAAATTTCCGCTACCAAATTTGGCAACGGAATTTTTTTATTTTACAAATTGATTTTCAAGGTTGTTTCGGAAAGCAATTTTAAATCAAAATCGCGTTCGGCAGGAATTGAAATTCTGAATACAAATTTTGGTTCAGAATTTTCAACTTCAGGATTTTCAACTTCAGTTTGTGGTGTTGGAGAAATTTTTTCAATCAAAGTTCCTGACAAGTCGTGATTGTCTATTGTGTATGAAATTTTTTTGCCGAGCGGAACTTGATTAAAAATATCTTCGGTTACTTCAGCCTCAATCCAGATATTTTGAGCGTCGCCGATTTTTGCAACAGCGTCGCCGGCTTGAATTTCTTCATCAACCAAGTAATTGTAATAAATTACGCCGTCAGCAGGAGCAGTTATTTCAGTTTGGTGAGATTGTTCAAGTGCGCTGTTGAGTGCCATTTCGGCTTGTTTGACTGCATTTTCTGCGCTTTGCAAAATTGCCGGCGGCGTTGGCTGAATTGATTCAACAAAATCAATTTCGACAGTCTGATTTTGATTTGAAGTTGCAGGTGCAGGTGCAGAATTTCGCGCTTTGTTTAAGTCTTGATGTGCTTTGTCGCGTTCGGCTGAACTGACTGCGCCCATTTCAAAAAGTTCGTCCATGCGTCTGGCGCGTTCTTCAAGCGTTGCTATTGAAGCTGAATTATTTGTGCGTGGCGTTGAAGCCTGATTGTTAGTTGCGGGGCGTGTGCGTCTGACAGGCGTTTTGACGCGTTGACCTTGCTTTAAAGTTTCATAATTTTTTTTTGCGGCGGCAAGTGCGTCTTCCAATTTTTTTATATCGCTTTCGGTAATGCTAACTTCCATTTTTGCAATAACATCGCCGGCTTTAACTTCGTCGCCGTCAGCAAATGGCAGTTCAATAATTTTTCCGCCGGTCATTGCGTGCGCGGAAATAATATTACTTGTGACTTTTGCGCCTTCGATTTTTAAAATTGTTGGCGCGTGGTAATGTTGAAAAACTCCATAACCAATTGCACCTGACAAAATCAGCAAGCCGATTAAGCCAAAGCGTATTAAATTTTTTACTTTGTCAGTAAGATTTACAGTTTCCAAATTATCAACTCCTAACTTTTAATTGTAACAACAGTAGCACCTGCGCCGCCTTCGTCAAGATCTGCAAGATTAAAACTTTCGACAGATTTATTTCTTCGCAGGAAATCATGCAAGCCTTTGCGCAGTGCACCTGTGCCTTTGCCGTGAATAATTAAAACCTGTTTTAAGCCGGCAAGTGCGGCATCATCAATAAATTTTCCGCAAATTTGTTCAGCTTCATCAACCATCATTCCGCGCACATCAATATCGCGTTGAACTTGAGAAACTTTTTGCAGTAAATTTTTTGAACCGCGATTTGAATTTGTAGTTGCAGGTTGTTCAGTTTCCTCAGTTTCATGACTGACAAACCTGCAAGACGAAGATTTAACAGTTGTCTTGAGTGCGCCGACTTGAACAATAAGTTCTGCGCCGTCCTTTTCAATCGACAGCACAACACCTTTTTGGTCAATAGATTTTACATAGACAGTATCGCCGACGCGCAGTAATTTTTTGTTAATGCGCTTGCCGAAAGATTTATCAGCAATAATGGTTTCAGCAGTTAAAGCTGCGGCATTGCGAAGTTTATCACGCGCATTTTGAATTGTCTGTTGACGCTTTTTAACGCCTAAGTCATCAAACTGTTCTTTTAAGTCGGAAATAATTTGTTCGGCTTCGCGTTTAGTTTCGCGAACCATTGCAGCGGCTTTTTCGCGCGATTTTTTAATTATGTCGCCTTTTGACTTTGCAAGTTCATCGCGCATTTCGGCAAGTTTGCGTTCGTGCTGTTCAATTTCAGTTTGACGCGCCGAAATCTCAAGATTTTTTTGTCTGTAAATTCTGCGTTCATTTTCCAATTCAGACAAAACCTGTTCAAAATTAGCATGTTCCGCGCCAATAAATTCTTTCGCGCGATTGATTACAGCTTTATCAAGGCCAAGACGCTGACTTATTGCAAAAGCATTACTTGCGCCGGGGATTCCGATTAACAATCTGTAAGTTGGTTGCAGAGTTTGCGCGTTAAATTCCACGCAAGCATTTTCTATGCCTTCGGTTGTGTAAGCGAAGGTTTTCAGTTCTGAATAGTGCGTTGTGGAAATTGTTGCGGCTTTAACCTGCAAAAGTTTTTCTAAAATTGCCATAGCCAATGCTGCGCCTTCGTCAGGGTCAGTACCTGCGCCAAGTTCGTCCAACAAAACTAAATCCTGCGCGGAAACTTTCTGCAAAATTTTTACCAACTTAGTCATATGCGCCGAAAAAGTTGACAGGCTTTGTTCGATTGATTGTTCGTCGCCAATGTCTGCAAAAATATTTTTATAGACAGCAATTTTTGAACCACTTGACGCCGGAATATAAAGTCCGCACTGAGTCATTAAAGCCAACAAGCCCAGCGTCTTCATTGAAACAGTTTTGCCGCCGGTGTTAGGTCCTGTTACCAGCAAGACTGAAAAATTTTCGCCAAGTTGAATATCAATCGGCACGACTTTTGCTGAATCAATCAGTGGATGCCGCGCTGATTTTAAGTCTGTGAACTTTGCTAAGATTGGTTCAGTTGCGTTTAAATCCTGTGCCAACTTTGCTTTTGCAAAAACTAAATCGACTGCCGCCAAAATTTCCAAGTTATTTTTCAGTTCAGATAAATTTTTTCTGACTGCCTCACTAAGCACACGCAAAATTTTGGCTACTTCCTGTCGTTCTTCAGCTTCAAGTTGCTTAACTTCATTGTTCAAATTTACAATCGACATTGGCTCAATAAAAAGCGTCGCACCTGTTGCAGATCTATCATGCACAATACCTGAAAACTGAATTTTGTATTCGGCTTTGACAGGGATAACATATCTGTCGCCGCGCATTGTGATAATCGCATCTTGAAAATATTTTTGCTTATCTGTATCGTGTAGCAGGTTGAAAATTTCAGACTTGATTTTGCTTTGCGCATTGCGAAGTTCACGGCGAATTTTAGCTAAATCTTGGCTGGCAGAATCTTTAACTGCGCCGTGTTCATCAATCGCGCCCATGAGTTTAACTTCAAGGTTGCCGAGAATTTCAATCTG
>CAJOPJ010000035.1 GCA_905236325.1 uncultured Selenomonadaceae bacterium | reverse complement strand
CTGAATCTGAACTTTTGGCTTCAGGAATTACGCCTTCAACAATTCGGCTTTCAATCGGCACTGAACATATTGACGACATCATCGCTGATTTAGAACAGGCTTTTAATTCAATATAAAAAAAACTCCACACGGAGGAAAAAATTAAATTAAGTTCAGGCTGATTAATTTTTCAATTCCGGCGCGAACGCCGAAATCATCATTGCTGAGTGTTTCAAACTTGGCAATTTTTTTTATTTCAGGATAAGCATTAGCCATTGCAAAACTGTATTCAACTGACTGAAGCATTTCAAAATCATTCATAAAATCGCCGAACGCCGCACATTCTGAAGGCGAAATGTTCAAAAGCTGCTGAATTTTTTTTATTGCTGCGCCTTTGTTAATTCCCTGTGCAGTTATATCGACCCACTGACTTGAGGCTAAGACAACTTGCAATTTGTCGCTGAACTGCTTGAATTGCGGATAAACAGTTTCCTCAGCGTGACCGTTCGGATCGCAAATTGAAATTTTTATCGGCGTGTCGTCAATTTCAGCCCAGCTTTTCACAGCAACATTGCGCGTGTAATATTTTTCAGTTTCAGCTTGAAGGTTCGGCGTATCTTGCCAATCCAAAATGTAGGCATTTTTTTTGCCGCTCCAAACGCGCAGTATTTTTTTGTCAAGATTTTCAGCAACCTTCAAGACGCTTTCGACAGCTGAATTTTCTAGCGGACTTGAAAAAATTTCCTTGCCGCCCTGCATAACAAGCGTTCCATTGTCACCAAGAAATAAAAATTCCTCAGCGTACTTTGAAAACATTTTTTTCAGAGCAAAATATTGTCTGCCACTTGCCGGCGCAAAAATAATTTTGTGACTTTTCAGCAACTCAATCATTTTGTCGAATCCTTCCGGCAGTTGACTTTTGCTGTTTAACAATGTGCCGTCCATGTCGCAAAAAATTATCTTAATCACTTACCTGCTTACCACCTTTCAAATTTCAACTATTTTTGCTTTCTTTGAAGTGATGAACTCCGCAACCAAATTTTCGCCGCGAAATTTTCTGCAAAGTTTCAAAGTCGGAATCAAAATTTTTACCGTCCAAGGCGGCGCGATAAATTTTTGTAGTTAAGCCGGTGACTTCAGGTGAATAATCTTGCGCGTCAATTCTTAAAGCCGCCGCGCCTGCAAATTTTTCAATGTAAGGCAACAAGCACAAATCTTTGGCAAAATAAATATGCGTCTGTTCAAATTGGTCGTAGCGCAAGGAATGATTTTCGCCGGCTGAATCTTGCAATGCAAAATGCTTGTCCAAAATGTCAGCAGTAGCAAATTCATTGAAGTCCGGGTGATAAAATTGAATAAAATTATGATCGCAAATCATTGACTCAGTTGCGCCGTGAATTAAAATTTCAATCGGCAAATCAGATTTTTCTGTCAAGTTGCGAAGTTGAGCGAAAGCCAATTCAATTGACGCAGTTGCTTGAATTGCGCCTTGTTTTTGCAAAAATTCAGCCGCCTCATGGTTGAACAAATTAAATGACAAGTCAGCGTAAATCGGCAGGTTAAATTTTTTTACAAAATTCAATGCGCCCAAGTTGCTGACTAAAATTCCGTCCAACTGAACATTTTGAAGTTTTTCCAACTGCAAATCAAGTTCAGCCAAAATTTTATCAGTCGTGACTCTTGGCGTGTTCAAAACTGCCTTGACATTTGCTGTATGCGCAATTTCGACAGCTGATTTTATTTCCTCAAGCGTGAACGGCTTTTGCGGTCTAAAAACTTCGCCGCCAATATAAATTAAATCTGCGCCATTTTCGACAGCTGATTTTGCACTTTCAAGACTCGACACGCGCACATTTAATTTTTCACAGTTCGACTTTGAAATTTTTTCAACAGCATTGAAATTATTAGCCGCGCTTGAGTCGTCAAAAGATTTTTCAATAACAGCTTGACTGAAAAATCTGGGCTCATGCTTGCCACTAAGTCCAATGTCTGCTTTTGTAAGTTTTCCGAACGCTTGAACATAAGTAAATTTGCGAACGCGATTTTGATAAAAATCTTGCCAGTCAGTTTCATCAAAACTATAACCTGTCGGATCGGCAATATAGCCATCAATCGCCTTGCGATAAGCCGCAACAATTCTGCTGACAAATTCTTTCGGACGCATTCTGCCTTCAATTTTGAAACTATACACTCCGGCTTGAATCATTTCAGGAATTTTCCTAAGCATACACATATCGCCGACTGCCAGCTTGTATGAACTGTCATCCAAAACTTCGCCGGTAACTTCATCAATAAATTTATAAGCCCAGCGACAAGGTTTAAGACAGCGACCGCGATTTCCACTTTGACCAAAAGTCACGCCGGAATGAACGCATTGACCGGAAACAGCAATGCACATATCGCCGTGAACAAAATATTCAATCTGCATGCCGGTTTTTTGTTTTAACAGCGCAACTTCATTCAAGCTGAGTTCTCGACCGACAACTACGCGACTGACACCTAAATTTTTCAAAGCAAAAATGTAAGGCGTGTTATGAACATTTTGCATAACTGACGCGTGAACTTCCAAATTCAAGCCAAGTTTGCGAATTAAATTTATAACTGCAAAATCTTGAACAATCAGCGCGTCCGGCTTAATTTCAGCGTCCAAAATTTTCAAGTAGTCAATCAGCGGCGCAATTTCTTCAGGACTGATTAAATTGTTCAGCGTAATATAAATTTTTTTGTCGCATTTGTGTGCGTATTCAGCGGCGGCTTTAAGTTCTTCATTTGTAAAATTAAAAGCCTGCAGATTGTGAACGCGCATATTAAAATGCCTTCCGCCGCAATAAACAGCGTCCGCGCCGGATTCTATCGCCGCAACAAATGTTTCAAAATTACCTGCCGGTGCCAATAGTTCTACAGATTTTCTATTCAACATTGAAAAAATTTCCTTTCGGTTTTAAATTCAGTTGCCGGTGAGATTATTCAGTGCAGATTTTATTCTGACTAAAGTTTCTTCCTTGCCAAGCAGATAAAAAATTTCAGTTACACCGCCGGGCGTAACTTTTTGCATTGATGCCGCAATTCTCAGTGGCCACATAACAGTGCCGACTTTCAAGCCGCTTGATTCGGTAAACTTCGCAATTTCGGCGTTCAAGTTATCAATCGTCCAGTCAGAAATTTTTTCCAGAATCGGAATGACAGATTTTAAAATTTCAGCAGATTTTTCCGGCGTAATTTTGTTGCGTTTGTTTGTGAAAAGTTCAATGTCAAATTCAGGAAGTTCACGCAAGAAATTTATCATCGCAGGAATATCTGAAAGTTTGGCAACGCGCGTTTTAAGCAAATTTGAAATAAAAATTTTGTCAGAAATGCCGGCAAGATATTTTCCAGCCACTTCTGCAAATTTTTCATCAGTCATAGCCTTGAAATATTCACCGCTCATCCAATCAAGTTTGTTGTAATCAAAAACTGCCGGCGATTTACTTAAGCCTTCCAAACTGAAAATTTTCATAAGCTCCTGCATTGAAAAAATTTCTTGATTTGACTTTGGATTCCAGCCTAAAAGCGCGACATAGTTTGTAATAACTTCAGGCAGGTAACCAATTTCAATTAAGTCATTGAAACTTGTTGCGCCGTGACGCTTGCTAAGTTTGGAAACTGTGCCGTCAGCAGATTTACCCATAACCGGCGCAAGATGTACAAAAGTTGGCAGTTCCCAGCCAAACGCTTGATAAAGCAAAATATGTTTCGGCGTTGAAGTTATAAATTCTGTGCCGCGAATAATGTGCGAAATTTCCATCAAGTGGTCGTCAATGACATTTGCAAAATTATATGTCGGCATGCCATCGCTTTTCAGTAAAATTTGGTCTTCAAGTTCTGCGTTTGCGATTGTTATATTTCCATGCAAAACATCATAGAAAGTTGTTTCGCCGATTTTAGGCATTTTTTGCCGAATTGCCACGCCATTTTCCGATTCTTCATAGTAAGCAAAACCATTGGCGACAAGTTCTTCTGCGTATTTTTTATAAATTTCGGCGCGTTCACTTTGAACATATGGTCCAAAATTTCCGCCGTGATGAGGTCCTTCGTCAGGAATAATTTTTGCGGCGGCTAAAGTTTTTTCAATAAATTCCACAGCGTCGGCAACATAGCGTGCGCGGTCGGTGTCTTCAATGCGCAAAATAAAATCTCCGCCCTGCGACTTGGCGAAAAGATAAGCATAAAGCGCAGTGCGCAAATTTCCAATATGCATATAACCTGTCGGACTTGGCGCAAAGCGCGTGCGAATTTTTTTCAATTTAAAAAACTCCAATCTATAAAAAAATCTCAAGTGCGCGTATTTTAACACACATTTGAGATTTAGCAAAATTATTTCAAACTCTGACTTCAAAATGTTTTGATTTGTCGTCGTCCTGTTTTGGAAGTTTAACAGGTTTTGTAATATTTTTAGGCGGCGCAGGTTTGTCTGAAAATTTTTGTGCGGTATTTTTTAATCTGTCACTTGAAACTTCAAACAGATCAGATTTTTTTAATTTTGGCTTATCGGTGATTAAAAATTTTTTAACAAAAACAAAACCGCCCACAATCGCCACCAACAAAATAAAAATCCAGTACGCGCCGTCTTGTTGTGGTTGAACTAAATTTTGTTGAAAAGCCGGCGGAGTTTCTGTTGAAGTTTCGGTTTGACTTTCATTGCCGAAATTTTGATTATCAAGTTCCTCAAATTCACGCAAAACTTGCTGTCCGCGTTCTGAACTGCTTACAGCTGAATTGTTTGGCGAGGCAGGCTGAACTTGCTGTTGATTTTGATTGGCATCGGCTGGTCGGCTGACTTGCCGGCGCGTCAAAGGTCCTGAGCCATTAGCAACTGCATCACGCGCCATTGATTCAGGCGTTGTGACTTCGCGTTTGCCAATTTGTCTTTCCGGTTGAGATTGTTGAACTTCTTCAGCAGGTTCAGCAATTTCAGAAGTTTCAGCAGGTTTAGAAGTTTCAGTTGAAAAAGTTTCTTCCGCAGGATTTTGAAAATTAACTCCGCCGTCGCCAACAAATGGCACATTAAAAAAATTTGGTGCGTCGATTCTTGCGGTTGAATGTGCGCCGTCGCCTTTATCAATAGTTGGCGGAGTTGGTGCAGTCGGCGGCGTTGGTGTTGTAAGTGCCATTACAACAATTTAGCGCGAAGTTCTGCGGCATCAACAGGTGCAAGATAAGCCGGCGGAATGTCTAACACAGTCTTGCAGCCAAAATTTTTTTCCTGCGCAAATTTAAAAGCAGCACGCGCATAAGCAATTAAAACGCTGGTTGTAAATTCTGGATTGGAATCCAACTTCAAATTAAATTCCATAATGTGATTGTTTTGATTGTTTGCACCGGTATTTCCACTGCGAATTACAAAGCCGCCGTGAGCTAAGCCGCTGTGATTTTTATTAAATTCTTCCTCGCCGATAAAATGTACAGTCGTGTCGTAATCTATAAAATAGTTCGGCATGGTTTTAATTTCGTGCTCGATTTTTTGAGCGTCCGCGCCTTCCTCCAAAACTACAAAACATTCGCGCAAATGTTTTTGTCTTGTGGTAAGTTCAGGATTTTTGCCACTGCGGACAGCTTCTAACGCCGAATCAATCGGTATTGTGTACTGCTTGGCATTTTTAACGCCGGCAATGCGTCTTACAGCGTCCGAATGACCTTGACTTACACCTTTGCCCCAGAATGTATAATCTTTGCCGTCTGGCAAAATTGCGTTGCCATAAACACGCGCCAATGAAAACAAACCGGGATCCCAGCCGACTGAAATAATTGCAACATGGTTTGAATTTTTTGCAGCTGAATCAACTGCCGCGAAGTGTTCAGGAATTTTTGCGTGCGTGTCAAAGCTGTCAATGACATTGAACATTTGCGCAAAGAACGGTGTTTGTTTTGGTAAATCAGTTGCACTGCCGCCGCACAAAATCATGACATCAATTTTATTTTGCCAATTTTTTGCGTCGTCAATCTTCAAGACAGGAACATTTTCAGTTTGAATTTTTACATCAGCAGGATTTCTGCGCGTGAAAACTGCGACAAGCTCCATGTCGGGATTTTTTCTGACTGCGTACTCAACGCCACGACCTAAATTTCCATAACCAACAATACCAATGTTCATAAAATTCATTCCTCCTGCAAAATATCTTTTTTACACACAAAGTATAATATAATTTGCATTTTAAATAAAGCAATATTAAATAAAAATATTGTATTCAAAATTTATCTGTTACCTCTAAGCTGCCTTGCTCTTGCAAAATCTGCATCGGCTCTTGCATTTTGACCGAGTGCGCGATAACAAACTCCGCGATTATTATAAGCTGAGGCGTAATCAGGCTTAAGTTGAATTGCCTTGTTTAAGTCGGCTATGGCTTTATCATATTCCCTCAATTCATCATAAACCCAAGCGCGATTGTAATAGGCTTTTTCGTCGTTTGGATCAAGTTCAATAGCTTTTGTATAATCAGAAATTGCTTGTTTGTAATTATGCAACTGTCTATAAGCAAGTGCGCGATTGTAGTAAAAGTCAGGATCATTTGGATTTAAATCAATTGCGCGGTTTAAATCTTCAATCGCCTTATTGTAGTTGTGCAGTTCATCATAAACCCAAGCGCGATTGTAATAGGCTATTGCGTACTTTGGATTGACTTCAATAGCTTTTGTGTAATCTGCCATTGCTTGTCGATAATTTTCTAAATCTCTGTAAGCATTGCCACGATTGTTATATGCAAGCGCGTAATTTGGCGAAAGTTGAATAGCTTTTGTATAGTCGGCTATTGCTTGTTGATTATTGTGCAGGTGGCGATTGACAACGCCGCGATTCATGTAAGCACTTGCATAGTCAGGTTTTAATTGAATTGCTTTTGTTAAATCTTCAAGTGCTTTATGGTAATTTTCCAAGTCATCATAAGTAGTTCCGCGTGCATAATAAGCACCGGCATTATTTGGAGCTAATGCAACGGCGTTATCAAAGCATAAAAACGCGCGGTGGTAGTCGCCTTGATCAT
>CAJOPJ010000034.1 GCA_905236325.1 uncultured Selenomonadaceae bacterium | reverse complement strand
GTTTACGCCCATTGCCTCCGCCGCAATTTCATTTTCGCGAATCGCAATGCAAGCTCTGCCGTGCGAACTGTTTACAAAATTTTTCACAAAGAACAAAGTAAACAGCATTGCAAAAAATACCCAAGCAAAATTTGTGTAGTGCGGAATACCTTTAAAGCCAGCCGCACCGCCTACATATTCAATGTTCATAATTACAATGCGTATAATTTCGCCAAGACCGAGCGTTGCGATTGCCAGGTAGTCGCCGCGCAGTCTTAAAGTTGGCAAGCCGATTAAAAAGCCTAAAATACCTGCGCAAGCCGCACCAAGTACAAGCGCAATAATTAGCGGCAAACCAAAGTTAGTAGTAGCAACAACGCCAACATACGCGCCGACTGCCATAAAGCCGGCGTGACCGAGCGAAAATTGTCCTGTGTAGCCATTGATTAAATTTAAACTCGCAGCCATGATAACATTGACGCAGATTAAAATTATGTTCAGCTGCCAAAATGAACCGATAAGCTTTGCGCTGATTAGTCCTTGAATTATTGCAAAAATTATCAGTCCGAATACAAGCATTGCTAAATCTCTTTTCCTGACCGAGTTCATAAAAAACCTCCCAATAAAAAAATCTCCTGCATAATTGCAACAGAGATTTTAACTTTTTATTCAGATATTGTCACGCCTTTTTTTAATTATTCATAATCAAGTCGGCGACAGTTGCATTTGTAGCTTTAATTAAATCTTGCGGTGACAAAATAATTTGCATACCGCGTTGACCTGCGCTGATAGAAATTTTTTTATGCGCAGTTGCTTTTGAATCCAAGTAGACAGGATAATTTTTTTTTGCACCAAGAGGACTGCAACCGCCACGAACATAACCTGTCAGCGGCAAAAGTTCTTTCAGCGCAATCATTTCGACAGATTTATTTCCGCTTGCCTTTGCCAAAGACTTTAAATTTAATTCCTCGCCACCGCCAATAACAGCCATAATCACGCCGGATTTATCGCCACGCGCAACCAAAGTTTTAAAAACAATTTCAATATCAAGACCGGCAGTTTCGGCAACATGCACGGCGGATAAATCCTCTTCGTCCACTTCGTAAGTCGCAATTTCATAATTTATTTTTAAATTGTCCAAAATTCTTGCGGCGTTAGTTTTCTTTATTTTGCTCATAATCCTCAATCCTGAATTATAGTTTCAAGCGCAATTTTAATCATGTCGTTATAATCAGTTTCGCGTTCTTTTGGCGTAGCGTGCAGGTTTTTAACAATGTGATCGCTGACTGTGAAAATTGCCAAGCCTTGAACTTGCGCGGCGGCACAAAGCATATAAAGCGCGGCAGATTCCATTTCAACAGCCAAAATTCCATGCCGAATCATTTTTTGGTCAAGCGTCAAGCCATTGGAAGTAAAAATTCCCTGCGCGTTACTGTAGTCATTATAAAAATAATCTGTGCAAATAACATTGCCGACTTTGACAGGAATATTGAGATTTTTTGCGTTGAGGACGGCTTTAGTAAGCAAATCAAAATCAGCCAGCAATGAAAAATTTATTGCGTTGCCAAAAGTTTGCTTAACAATGCTTGAATCGGTTGAACTGCCCTGTGCAATGACAATGTCGCTTAAATTTAAATCTTCATGCATACCGCCACAAGTTCCCACGCGTACTAATTTTTTCACGCCATAATTATAAACCAATTCATGCGCATAAATTGAAAAACTCGGCACGCCCATTCCTGTAGCTTGAACAGAAACTTCAACACCTTTGTAAGTTCCGGTGTAGCCATAAACATTGCGGATTTCGGTATAGCATTTTGCGTCGGTTAAGAAATTTTCTGCAATGTACTTAGCCCTGAGCGGATCACCTGGCAATAAAATTTTTTCGGCAATTTCGCCAAATTCAGCTGAATTGTGCAAAGACATTTAATTTTCCTCCTCCAAAACAAATTGCAAGATTTTATTCAAGTCGGTGTAGTCAGGAATTGTATCAAATGCGCCATAGTTTTTTAAAGTTGCAGCATCATTTGAAGAAGTCACGCCGATAATTTTTTTTGCATTTGCAGACTTAGCAGCTTTAATGCCCATGCGTGAATCTTCAAAAATCACGCAGTCAGAAACTTCCAAGCCAATAACTTCAGCAGCTTTTAAGTACATATCCGGCGCAGGTTTGCTGGGAATTTTGCCGTCCTTATGAACAACATAATCAATGTTGAACCAGTTGCCTAAATTCAAGTGCTCAAAGAAAAAATTTATATTCGACATAACCGACGCACTAGCCAAGTTGAATGGAATTTTATTTTCCTTAAGCGCGTCAAGAAAATTTGGAAGACCAGGCGCAAGTTGAAAATTATCACCAAGTGCAAGACATTTTGCGCGGTAGATAATTTCCTTCTCTTCCTCCAAAGCCTCAGCCTGCGCTTGAGTAAGTTTTTCGCCCATGAAGTAGCTTAACGCCTCTATTTCATTTGCCGCGCCCGACATATTTTTTTGATATTCTGCAGCGTCAATTTTTCTGCCGACTTTGTGTTCCAAAAATTCATGCCAAGATTCATCTTGCAATTTGCCGTCAAACAGCAATGTTCCATTAAAATCAAAAAGTACTCCTCGCAAATTCTCAAACTTCCTTTCAAATGTTTTGCGTAAAATTTCACTGCAAATAAAAAAATTCCTGCAAAATTCGGCAAAAAAATTTTTTTCTTGACTTAATGATTTTTTGCGGTTATAATTGCGCCGTTGATTGATTGAAGTCAGCAGAATAGATTGAACGGCCCGGTAGTTTAGTTGGTTAGAATGCCGCCCTGTCACGGCGGAGGTCGTCGGTTCAAGTCCGATCCGGGTCGCCATTTTATTTATTGTTACCGGCGACATAGCCAAGTGGTAAGGCCGAGGTCTGCAAAATCTCTATCCCCAGTCCGATTCTGGGTGTCGCCTCCAAATTTGAAAATTTGCGGCACTGCTTAAAACGGTAGTGCCTATTATATTTCAACAAGGCGGTTGTAACTTTGTTTGAAGATTTAACACAAAACATTCAAGAAGCCTTCCGCAAACTTCGCGGACACGGCAAATTAACTGAAAAAGATGTTGACATTGCGCTTAAGGAAGTGCGAATGGCTTTCCTTTCCGCCGATGTTAATTACAAAATTGTTCGGCAATTTGAAAAAAATGTTAAGGCACGCGCAGTCGATACAGAAATTTTAAGCAAGTTGACTCCTGCGCAGTCAGTTATAAAAATTGTCGATGAAGAATTGACTGCGCTGCTTGGCGGCAAAACTGCGAAGATAAATATTTCCTCAAAACCGCCGACAGTAATTTTAATGGTTGGACTTCAAGGCTCAGGAAAGACAACTTCGGCGGCAAAACTTGCGCTTGCGTTGAAAAAGCAAGGTAAGCGTCCTGCACTTGTCGCAGCCGATATTTACAGACCGGCGGCGATTAAGCAGTTGCAAGTTGTCGGTGAACAGGTTGAAGTGCCTGTCTTTACTGAAGATATTCAGGACGCAGTGCAGATTGCAAAAGACAGCTTGAAATTTGCTGATTCGCACGCACGCGATGTTTTGATAATCGACACGGCAGGTCGCTTGCAGATTGATGAAAAATTGATGCAGGAACTTAAAGACATTAAAACTGCAGTCAATCCGCATGAGATTTTGCTTGTAGTCGACGCAATGATTGGTCAAGAAGCTGTGAATGTTGCGGAAACTTTTCACAATACGCTTGACGTTGACGGCGTAGTCTTAACTAAGTTGGACGGCGACGCACGCGGTGGTGCGGCACTTTCCATTAAAGCCGCAACAGGTTGTCCAATTAAATTTGTCGGAATGGGCGAAAAGATTGAGCCGCTGGAAATTTTTCATCCGGACAGAATGTCGTCCAGAATTTTGGGAATGGGCGATGTTTTATCCCTGATTGAAAAGGCGCAATCTACAATTGACGCTAAAACTGCCGAAAAAATGGTTAAGAAAATCAAGGCTGATGAATTTACATTGCAGGATTTTCTTTCGCAACTTCAGCAGATTAAAAAGCTCGGTTCGCTCAGCGACTTAATTGGTATGATTCCCGGCATGGGCAACTTAAAGAAAAAACTTGCCGGCGTGGATTTAGACCTTGACGGCAAGGAAGTTAAGCACATGGAAGCAATTATCCTGTCAATGACGCCGAAAGAACGCGCCAATACAGATATTATTGACGCAAAAAGACGCAAACGCATTGCCGCAGGCAGCGGAACTCAAGTTTCAGATGTCAACAAACTGCTGAAACAATTTGATGAAATGCGTAAAATGATGCGTCAAATGGGACTGCGCTCTAATCAGCAGTCATCTAAAAAAGCCAAAGGTAAGAAGGGCAAGTCTAAAAAACGCACCGCTACCCCAATGTTGCCGAATCTCGGCGGACTTTTAGGTGGGCTTGGCGGAAAGTTTCCCTTCAAAAAATAAAACCTTAAAATTAAAGTAAAGGTGGTGAAAAAATTGGTAAAACTTAGACTTAATCGCATGGGCGCAAAGCGTCAGCCTTTCTATCGCATTGTGGCGGCAGATAGTCGTTCGCCACGTGACGGACGCTTTATTGAAATTCTCGGCAACTACGATCCTACTAAAAATCCTGCGCTTATCAATGTTGACGAAGAAAAAGTCATGAATTGGCTCCGCAATGGCGCACAGCCGACAGATACAGTCCGCTCACTACTCAGCAAAGTGGGCATTATGAAAAAAATTCACGAAGAACGCAAAAGCAAAAAGGCTTAATTTTGTTTTTGCAAGATCGAGGTAATGGACAATGCAAGAACTTTTGAAAGTGCTGGCAAAAGCACTGGTTGAAAATCCCGACGCTGTTGAAGTTGAAATTGTTGAAGAAGAAGATCGCACAGTTTTAAAACTCCACGTCGCGCAGGAAGACATGGGCAGAGTTATCGGCAAGCAAGGTCGTATTGCTAAATCAATTCGCACAATTGTTAAATCTGCCGCAACTCGCGAAAACAAAAAAGTTACAGTTGATATCGACTGAAAAATTTTTTTATCGGCAAGTCAAAAACTTGTCGATTTTTTTGTACAAAAAAAACTGCCAATGCGGCAGTAAAAAATTTACAATCTGTGTGTTATGAACATTGCGTCGCCAAAACTGAAAAATCTGTAGCGTTCTTCAACTGCAGTTTTATAAGCAGCTAAAGTAAAATCTCTGCCTGCAAATGCACTAACCAACATAATTAAAGTTGACTTTGGCAGGTGAAAGTTTGTAATCATTGCGTCCACAATTTTGAAGTCGTAGCCGGGATAAATAAAAATTTTTGTTGAATCGCTGCCAATTTTGACAGAATTTTTATCAATCGCCGCACTTTCCAAAGTCCTGACCGAAGTAGTACCGACAGCAATAACGCGTCCGCCTTGCAATTTTGTATTGTGAATCAATTTCGCAGTTTCCGGTGGCACAGTGTAATATTCTTCGTGCATATCGTGCTGTTCAATATTTTCAACCTGCACAGGTCTGAAAGTTCCAAGACCGACATGCAAAGTTACAAAGCCAAGTTTTACGCCAAGATTTTTAAGTTCAGTCATTTGTTCAGTTGTGAAGTGCAAGCCGGCAGTCGGCGCGGCAGCTGAACCGCGTTCGCGATTGTAAACAGTTTGATAGCGTTCAGCGTCGTCAAGTTTTTCATGAATGTATGGTGGCAGGGGAGTTTCGCCAAGTTTGTCCAAAATTTCCTCAAAAACGCCGGTGAAATTGAATTGAACGATTCGCCCGCCAAAATCCGTGCGTCCGACAATTTTGCAACTGAGTTCGTCGCTGAAAAAAATTTCAGTATCTTCCTGCGCTTTTTTGCCGGGCTTAACCAAAGTTTCCCAAGTCGAAGCGTCAATCCTGCGCAGTAAAAAAATTTCAATCCTTGCGCCTGTATTTTTGTGACCGATAAGTCTTGCCGGAATAACGCGCGTGTCATTAAAAATCAGTGTGTCGCTCGGCTTTAAAAAATTTTTCAGGTTATAAAAATGTTCGTGCACGATAGTTTTATCTGCAGGATTTAAAATCATAAGCCTTGAAGCGTTGCGCGGTTCGATAGGTTTCTGCGCAATAAGTTCTTCAGGCAGATTGTAATCAAAATCAGTAAGTAACATACTTTCTCCATTCTAAATTAAATTTAAGTCGTCATTCTTTGGAGTTATCAACTGTCAGTTAATTGCAAGCCGTTCAAGAAATCCTCGCCTTCCTTAAAACCTGCTTGTTCAAGATGACTTTGCAACTGCGAATAAACATCAGTAAACAAAATATGCACTGCGTACTTGCGAAAATTATTTATTACGCGCTTAACATCAATGTTATTTTTTTCGTCCTCCAAGATAAAATAATCTACGTCTTTCAAGTCAAAAAAATTCTGCACAAACTGCTGATATTTTTTGT
>CAJOPJ010000033.1 GCA_905236325.1 uncultured Selenomonadaceae bacterium | reverse complement strand
GTTTTGAGTTTGCTGTGAATTTTGGTTTTGAGTTTGTTGTGAATTTTGGTTTTGAGTTTGCTGTGAATTTTGGTTTTGAGTTTGTTGTGAATTTTGGTTTTGAGTTTGTTGTGAATTTTGATTTTGAGTTTGATTTTGGTAGCGCGTCAAAGTTTCCTGCTGAGCTTGTTGTTGAGCTTGTTGGCTTGGCGGTTCATATTTAATTGGTTGCGTGTCTGTGTATTGTTTGAACAGCGAACTTAAAAATCTGCGCGTTGGCGTTTGATTTTGTTGTTGTGGATTTTGATTTTGAGTCTGCTGTGAATTTTGATTTTGTTGTTGAGTTTGTTTAGTTTCAGATTCAGTCGGTCGTGGCATAAAATATTGAATCAGCTGTTTTAAAAATTGTGAACCTTCGGACTGCGGCTGATAAACCTGCGTTGAGGAAGTTTGCGCGGCAAGTTGAGATAAAATTTCATACAAGGCTTGCGGCAGTTGTTCAGGATTTTTTGAGTCGATAAGTTCAAACGCCGCCTTCGACAGCAAAACAGGTTCAAGTGAACTGCCTTCTTTTGTTGATACCAATAAATTTTTGAATTGCGAAAGTAATAATTGCGTTTCGTCCGAAAGTTGCATTGAAAAGCCTTTGTCGGCAAGTGCACCAATTTGCGAAAGCATACGCGCAAAAACAGACAGCTGTTCCATTGAAAAGCGTTGACTTTCAATAGTGCTGCCGATGCCTTTGTTTAGCGTTTCTTGCATTGAAAATGATTGTTGCAGAATATTTTTAACAATTTCGCGCACTTCTTGAGGCATTTTGTCAATACCAAAGCGTTCGTGCTGTGAAATTTTTGAAAGCGTCCCTGCCAAATCTTCAATCGCAGTTTTTAAAGCTACATTTGTTTGTGGTTTAAAACTACCGCCACTTGCGCCGTCGTCGCGCCTTTGTACGCCTTCAGTTCGTCCGGTTGGTCTTTCTTGTAGGGCAGGTCTTATGCCTATTGCCCCTGCGTCCATTGGCATAAAAATTTCCTCCTTCGGAGTAAATTTAGCTGTTAGACATTTGCTGAGGTCAAATTTTTAATGCCTAAAAGCTGTTTTACAGGATTAAAAGATTTTCTGTGAAGTTCGCACGGTCCGAATTTTTTAATAGCCGAAATGTGCGCTTTTGTTCCGTAACCGCGATTATGATTTAAATTGTATTGCGGAAATTTTTTGTCCCAGTCGTCGGTCAATCTGTCACGCGTAACTTTAGCAATAACAGACGCAGCAGCTATTGAAGCAGAAAGCGCGTCGCCGTGAACAATTGATTGCGTTGGGATGCTTTTAAATTCAACTTTCATTGCGTCAGTCAAAACAAAGTCCGGCTGAATTTTTAAACCTGCAACTGCGCGTTTCATTCCTACCAATGTCGCTTGATAAATATTTAAGCTGTCAATTTCTTCCACGCTGACTTCCACGCAGTTGTAGCTGATACAATTTTCCAAAATGTCATCAAAAATTTTGTTGCGCTGGTGTGCTGAAAGTTTTTTGGAATCGTTCAGCTTGGCAATATAAAAATCAGGTGGCAAAATAACTGCGGCAACAGTCATGCAACCAATTAAACTTCCGCGCCCTGCCTCATCAACACCGGCAATTAAATTGTAGCCTTGATTTCGCGCTAAATCTTCATAAGCATAAAGCCTTTGCACGCGCATTTTATCTTCAATGCTGTCAGGTTTTATCATTATCATCACCAAAAAATTTTTAGCATAAATATTCTTGACGCAAAAAAATTTTCCTGCAGAAATAAAAAACCACCGGCAAATAAACCGATGGTCTTTTTGTTGTTGACACTCACTAGGAGATAATGCCGGTGATTTTAAAAATTGAAATTCCGGCTGCTTTTTTGATAAAACTGCAGAATCAATGAAATTTGCGTTTGCGTGCTGCTTCAGATTTTTTCTTGCGACGAACACTAGGTTTTTCATAATGTTCGCGCTTACGAACTTCTGCAAGAGTTCCGGCTCTTTGACATGTACGTTTAAAGCGACGGAGAGCACTATCGATTGATTCATTTTTGCCAACTTTCACTTCATTAGCCATTTTGATTTCCCTCCCTCCGCTAAAAACTGCCAAATGAAGGTACTCCGACTTTTTAGAGTCTGAGTTTCCTGCGGTTGTGATTGTTTAACAACAGCAATTCCCAACGCCAGTCATAGCAGTAAGAAATTTCTTGCTGATTATGATTAAAACAAATCACTTGGCAATTATAGCACTGCAAAGTTTTATCGTCAACTGGCAAGTACAAACTAAATCTGCTATACTAAGTGCAAATTTGTAGTTTGGAAGGGTGGAAAAAATTTTTATGGAAACAGCGTTGGAACTTGATTTTACAGGCGCACAAGAAATTCCTGTCGCCGGAAATTCTTTTTTCGACCAAACTTACTTCGGTACAAAAATTTTAGTAGTTGCTGAAAAAATCGGCGATGAAATTTTAATTTGCGGAAATATGATTTTAAATTTTTGGAACGCAAAAGCCGAAGTAATTATTTTCCACGCCAAAAACTCCAACGCACTAAAATTTGCACTGCTGACAAAACCCGACATAATTTTTGTAGCTGAAAATTTTCCTAACTTCGACAAAGTTTTAGCTGAAATTTGCCGTGCAGAAAAAGATTTTCAACCTGAAGTTTTCAAGAAAAAAATTCCGACAACTTCGCCTTCGGATTTTTACGCGCTTAATTTGCTTTCAACAATCGAACCAAATCACAAAATAAAATTTCCTGTTCCGCCGGAATGTCAAAAGCCTTTGCTAAATGGCAATCCACTTGCAAAAATGCTTAAATATTACAAACACAACGCGCTGAAGATTTTGAACGCGGACGAAGTTTTTTTTCAAATGCGCACTGACAATCTTGCAAATTTTGCTGAAAAAAACGCCACCGCCGACAAATTTATTTTTGACTGGGCTGAATCTGTTCAACTTCAACGCATTGAAATTTCAAGTACAACGCGCACTGATTTTGAAATTATTTTGACTGTTGAAAAAGTTGACAAGTCGCAAATTTATTTAGATAATGTGCATAAATTTTCCGGCGAAGTTTTCGGCAAAAGAAATATCGACACTGAAAAAATTTTTGTAAAACGCGCTGAAATTTTTGGCAAGGTTGAGGTAAATTTTTTTTCTAACACCGAACAACGCAGTAATATCGCGCCATTTATTAAATTGACTCACGGCGGAAATTTTTTTTATGAACTTTTTGTGCCGGCTGAAGAAACTGAACTTAATTTGCAAATTTATCGTTACCGCTGCGACGCACCGATAAAAATCACTGCCGAAACTGCGGAGGAAATTATTTTAACTTGCGCTGTCGAGGGCGATGAAGATTTTTATTTGCAACTTGGCGACGCGCCGGAAATTATTTTGACTGCCGAAGTTTGCGCTACAGGAATTTATGACAGAACAATTATCCGGCGCGTTGATACTTTGGCGCAAATACAACTTAAAGCTGTTCAATGGCTGGACAAAATTGGTTACAGCATTTAGTAGTCGCCGGTTGTCGGTGTCTAAATTCTAAAGTCCAACAGCTTAATTATGACTGAAAGGAAAATTTTTCTATGCAATTTTTATACAACTTGGCGGCAATTTTGGTCGTGATAATAATAATTCCGGTATTTGCGATTCGCTCTATACGCGAAAAAGGTTTTGTGGAGCGAATCAAGCAAAGTTTAGGATTTTTTCCCGACGGCGCACTAGATAAAGTCGCTAAAAAAAATTGCATTTGGGTTCACGCAGCCTCAGTTGGCGAAATAGTTGCAACTTCGCCGCTGATTAAGGAATTTCGACGCGAATTTCCAAAGTCGCCAATTTTGGTTTCAGTAGTCACGACTGCCGGCTATGAAATGGCAAACAGAATCATTAAAGACGCGGACGCAATAATTTATTTTCCGCTCGACTTGCCATTTATCGCAGCTTCAGTTTTGCGCAGAATCCACCCCAGAATCTTTATGCCTGTTGAAACTGAACTTTGGCCAAACTTCCTGAAAAATGCGCGCCAAATGCACATTCCTGTTATGATGGTCAACGGCAGAATTTCTGACAAAAGCGTTAAGCGTTACAAATATATGTTTTCAATTTTGACTGATATGATTGGCACTGTTAAATTTTTTGCAATGCAGTCCTACATTGATGGTGAATATATTAAACAACTCGGCGCACCTGAAGAACTTGTAACTGTCACAGGCAATACAAAATTTGATCAGACTTATACAGATGTTACGCCCGAACAACGCGCAAATTTTTATCAGACTATGGGCTTGAACAGTGAAGATGAAATTTTAATTGCCGGCAGCACCCACCGCAATGAAGAAGAACATTTAATAAAAGCCTTTAAAGCCGTGCGTGAAAGTCATCCAACTGCAAAAATGATAATTGCGCCGCGTGAAACTTTGCGTACGCGTGAAGTTGTTGGAATTTGCAAAAGCGCAGGTTACAAAGTCGCCACGCGCACTGAACTTCAAAAACGCACGCCTGCAAATGAAGATGTTATCATTGTCGATACTGTCGGCGAACTTGGCAGACTTTACGCGCTTGGAACTGTGGTTTATGTTGGCGGAACTTTGTCAGAAAATGGCGGCGGTCATAATATTTTGGAACCGGCGGCACACGGCAAGGCAATTATCATTGGCTACCACATGGAAAATTTCAAAGAAACACACGCGCTTTTTAAAGATCGCAATGCTTGCGTAACTGTAAATACGCCTGAAGAACTTGCACTTGAAACTAAAAAATTGTTCGATGACGAAGTCAGACGCAAACAACTTGAAGATGAAACACTGAAAATTATTCTGGAAAATCGCGGCGCAGCCAGAAAGTCAGCTGTTTTATTGCGTAAAGTTTTAACTGAGTACGAAGCTAAAGAAAATAAACATCACCCGCGCACCACTCAAAAAATTGAAAATCTAAAAACTTACTTCATTGACTTGGTTCACAGCAAAGAAGTTCACGGCGTTGTTATGAATATTTTCATGGCGTTTATGTTTATCTTGTCTTTGATTTATGAACAGCTTGTAAATTTAAAATTGCTGGCTTATAAACTCGGAATCAGCGGCAAACAAAAATTAAATTGCTATGTCATAAGTCTTGGAAATATCACAGTCGGCGGAACTGGCAAAACTCCAACTGCACAACGCTTGGCAAGAGATATTCGCGATCTTGGTTATAAAGTTGTAATTTTAAATCGTGGCTACAGGGCAAAGTGGCACGGCGAAGTCGGAATTGTTAGCGACGGCAAAAAATTGCAAATGACTGCTGCCGAAGCCGGCGACGAAGCATTTATGCTTGCTAAACATTTGCCGAATGTTCCTGTCTTGATTGGCGCGGAGCGTGCGCTTACAGGCAAATATGCCATTGAACATTTCGGCGCAGAAGTTGCGATTTTGGACGACGGCTATCAACATTGGCAACTTGAACGCGACTTGGATATTTTATTGGTGGACGCGGTTAATGTTTTCGGCAACGGCTATATTTTGCCACGCGGAACTTTGCGCGAATCAATGTCACATATCAGCCGCGCCGATGTTTGCTTAATTACAAAAGTTGACCAAGCTGAAGCCGGCGCAGTTGAAGACATTCGCAAGACTGTCGGCAAATACAATTCAGCTGCGCAGGTTGTCGAAAGTATTCATCAGCCGCGCTGCTTTATTCAGTTGTCGGATTGGTTTGAAAATTTGGCGCAGGAAGGCATCGCGATTGAAAAAATTTCCGGCAAAAAAGTTATGGCAGTTTCGGCGATTGGAAATCCTGCGTCTTTTGAAAGAACATTGACTGACATGGGCGCGGAAGTTATCGAAAGTTTGCGATACCCTGACCACCATGAATACACAATGAAGGAAATGCAGGAAGTTTTGCAACAAGCCGACGCGTTAGACGCTGAAGCAATTGTTATAACTGAAAAGGACGCTGTGAAAATTCCTGAAGAAGTCGCGCAGGCAAATTGGAGCATACCAATTTTTGTAATTTGCGTTGAAGTTAAATTCCAAGTCGGCGGCGAAGAATTTAAAGCAGATCTTCAACACAGACTTAGCGAAAAGTTGGGCGACAGATGAAATCAAAATTGAAGTTATGAAAATATCAATGATAAATTTTGGAATTAGTTTTTTGGAGGTCATAGCATGAAAAATATTTGTGTAATTCCTGCGCGTTATGCGTCAACAAGACTGCCAGGCAAGCCACTTGCCGATATTTGCGGAAAGCCAATGATTAGTCGCGTTTATGACAGGGCGAAGTTGGCAAAAAATGTTTCTGAAGTTATCGTGGCGACTGATGACGAAAGAATTTTTCAAGCAGTCGAAAAAAATTCAGGACGCGCAATGATGACACGCGCAGATCACAAAACAGGCACCGACAGATTGGCAGAAGTTGCAGAAAAATTTCCTGACGCAGATGTTATTGTCAATGTGCAGGGCGATGAGCCGCTGATTGAGCCGAGCTTGATTGATGAACTGATTGAACAATTTGCCGACGCTGATTTGCAAATGGCGACTGTAGCAACTGAAATGACTGACGCGGCTGAAATGCAAAATCCAAACAATGTCAAAGTCATTTTCGACAAAAAAAATAACGCACTGTATTTTTCGCGCTCACTGATTCCGTACGCGCGAAATGAAGGTAAGGCAAAAGTTTACAAGCACATTGGCATTTACGCTTACCGCCGAAATTTTTTGCTTAAGTATGCAAAGATGGAGTCAACGCCGCTTGAACTTTCAGAATCGCTGGAACAGTTGCGAGCTTTGGAAAATGGTTATAAAATTCGCGTGATAAAAAGCGACTGTAAATTTGTCGGAGTCGATACGCCTGAAGATTTGCAACTTGTCAATGAAATTTATAGCAAAATGGAAGGATGATTCAATTTGAAATATGAAGCAGTAATTGGTTTGGAAATTCACAGCGAACTTAAAACCGCGACAAAAATTTTCTGTGGTTGCGCGACAACTTTTGGCGCGGAACAGAATACGCACACTTGTCCGATATGTCTTGGCTTGCCGGGCGTTTTGCCAAAAGTCAATCGCAAGGTTGTTGAGTTTGCAATTAAGGCAGGACTTGCCACTAACTGCAAAATTAACCAGTACAGCAAGTTCGACAGAAAAAATTATTACTATCCCGACCTGCCAAAAAATTGGCAAACTTCGCAATATGACTTGCCAATTGCTTATGAAGGTCATGTTGAAATTGATGTTGACGGCGAAAAAAAGACTGTGCGTCTGACGCGTATTCACATGGAGGAGGACGCAGGAAAATTAGTTCACAGCGGCACGACAATTAAAGACAGCGCAACTTCAAATGTCGATTACAACAGGACAGGCGTTCCGCTGATTGAAATTGTTTCCGAACCTGATATGCACTCGGCGGCGGAAGCTCGCGCATACATGGAAAAAATCAAGTCGATTCTGGAATATATTGATGTTTCAAATTGCCGCATGGAGGAAGGCAATTTACGCGCAGATATAAATGTTTCACTGCGCCCTGTCGGTTCTGAAAAACTCGGCACGCGCACTGAAATGAAAAATATAAATTCCTTCAAGGCGTTGGAAGACGCAATTAACTATGAAATTGAAAGACAAGCTGAAGTCTTGGACGACGGCGGAAAAATTGTTCAAGAAACGCGCACTTGGAATCCTGAAAAAGGTATAACTCAATCAATGCGCAGTAAAGAAGATGCGCACGACTACAGATATATGCCTGAACCTGATTTGCCGCCGATTGTCACGACTGATGAAGGAATTGAAAATTTTAGAAAAAGTTTGCCGGAACTTCCGGACGCAAGACGCGAAAGACTTACAAAAACTTTCGGACTTTCTGACTACGACGCAGGAATTATTACAAGTTCACGCGCTATGGCTGAATATTTTGATGAGGCTGTAGAAATTGGCGCGGACGCTAAACTTGTCGCAAACTGGATGATGAGTGACCTGTCTAAAAATCTCAATGCCGAAAATCTGACAATCGAAAGTTCGCCTGTTGAGGCAAAGCGTTTGGCTGAAATGATTTTGCTGATTCAAAAAGGCACAATCAGTGGCAAAATTGCCAAAACTGTTTTTGCAGAAATGTGGCAGTCGAAAGATTCTGCTGAAAAAATTGTGCAGGACAAAGGCTTAGTGCAAATTACCGACACCGGCGAAATTGAAAAAGTTATCGACGAAGTTATCGCCAATAATCCAAAACCTGTAGCAGATTATCGCGGCGGTAACAAAAAAGCTGTCGGCGCACTTGTCGGGCAGGTTATGAAACTTACAAAAGGCAAGGCTAATCCGCAAATGGTTAATAAATTGCTTGCAGAAAAATTGAGTTGATTAGCGGAGTTTTTTTACTAATCAGCTAAAATCAACCGAAAGGAGTTTTTTCAAAATGGCTGATGAAAGATTGATAGTAGCGTTGGATTTTCACAACTTTGACGATGTAAAAAATTTAGTCAATGAACTTGGCGACACGGTAGTTTATTACAAAGTCGGTATGGAATTGTTTTACAGCGTAGGCGCACAGGTTGTCGATTGGCTGAAGTCGCAGGGCAAAAAAGTTTTCCTCGACTTGAAACTTAATGACATTCCAAATACAGTTGCCGGCGGTCTTTGTTCGTTGATGACTTTGGGCGCAGATATTTTAAATGTTCATGCGTCGGGCGGCTACACAATGATGAAAACTGCGGCTGACAGACTGCACGAGGAAGCTGCTAAACGCGGAATTATCTGTCCAAAGTTAATTGCAATTACCGTCCTGACAAGTGTTGACCAAAATGATTGGAACAACATGGGCTACAGAGAAATTCCAATGGCAGAGCAAGTTGTGCGTTTTGCAAAATTAGCGCAGTTTGCAGGACTTGACGGCGTAGTTTCTTCGCCGCAAGAATCAAGAGTTATTCGCGAACAGTGCGGAAATGATTTTTTGATTGTTACGCCGGGAATCAGACCTGCAGGTAGCGACATTGACGACCAAAGCAGAATTTCCCTGCCAAGTTATGCAATTCGCGACGGCGCAAATTATTTAGTTGTCGGCAGACCGATTCGCTCGGCTGAAAATCCAAAACAAGCTGCACTTGATATTTTGGAAGAGATTAAAGATTTGTAACGATATAAAAAATTATAAAAAAAACCTCCATTGCGGAGGTTAATTTTTTTACATTTTAACTTTGCTGTCTTTAAGGTCTTTTGAATACATTCCGTGACCACGCGCAGCAGCAGCTTCAGCTTCTGCAACTTGATTGAGCGCAGATGACGCACTCTGCAAATTTTGTTGCATTTCTTCTTTACATTCTTCGCAGTAAGCACCGGCAACAATCGGCTTGCCACATTTTTTGCAAGGATAGCTGAGATTTACGCCAACTTGTTCAAAGCGTCCTTCCTCAATCAGGCGGCGAATCAACATTTCAGGGGCTTGAGTTGCCTCCATAATTTCAGGAATTTTGCATTTTGGGTGATCGCGCACATAATCAACAACAACCAATTCCAAATCTTGCTGTGCTTGAACGCAATTTGGGCAAAGTCTTTCGCCATTTGACATAAAAATTTTGCCGCATTGTGAACAATTTCTAAGTTTTGCCATTTTAGGAACTCCCCTTTACAAAATCAAACTACTAAAAAAATTTCTTTTTTTCCGGTATACAGGAAAAATTCGCCGAAATTTGTTAGGACTCGAAGTAACTGAATTTTTTCATCTATGCGCCCAAAACGCGGCGGTTCAGGTTCTTCTTCTACGCCTGCAACAGCAGCAACTTGCACTGTGTAGTTTCCGGTAAAAACATTCAGCAGTTCGGAAATTGCGTCAAAATCTTCGTCTAAATTATCACTTACAAAGTCATCATAAAGATTAGCCATTTTGTGGAAAATTTTTTGCTCGGCAACTATTGCCACTACGACCGGCATTTCGCCTGTAATTCTGACGCTTGCGCCAAATTTTGTATCTGCGCTCAAGTCAACCATTGGAATCAGTATAACCGGAGTTTTGAAAGTTTCTGTCACAAAGTCATACAAACATTGCACTACATTTAATGCCAGCGGAAAATCAACTTTAAAATCTTCAGGCAAAGAGTCATAAAACTTTGCGAACGCAAATTCAACCGGCGGAATTTCAATTTTGTGATACTCTTGCAAAAGTTCTTCAAGTCCTAAAAAATCTACAGTAAAAGTATCGATTAAACTTTGCGCCAACTTTAGCGAAATATTTGAACTTAAATTTTCTGTGCGTTTAATTTGTATAGGTGACAGAATTTTTTCGACTTCAGCGTCTAATTCGGCGGGGGATTTTTTTTGCAAATCTTTAATTTCGGAAAGTGAAATCAGGCGCAAAAAAATTGCCTTCGTTGCTAAAGTCGGCTGTGCGTTTTTTGACGCAGAAAATAACTCGACAATTTTTTTTTCGTCGAAGGCTGAGGAGTAAAACATAAATTGCGCGAAGTCATTGCTCTTCATTTTTGGAATTCCCACCCTCGACAGATGCTGAAGATTTTTTTGCGGCAGCTTTTTTTAAATTTTTTGCACGCGCTTTTCTGATTGATTCTACAGCACGCACAATTTGTTCTTTGGTGTAAGGTTTTTGAATAAAATCAATCGCGCCCATTTTTAAAGTCTGCATTAGTTTTTGCGGAGTGCCTGCTGAGGAAAGCATAACAATTGGAACTGTCGGGCTGACTTCGCGGATAACTTGCAACGCCTCAATTCCGCCAACTTCCGGCATAACAATATCCAAAATCACGCCGTCCGGTTCTTGTTCAAGGTCGCGCATTATGGCTTCTTTGCCATTCGAGGCTTCAATAACTTCGCAACCAAGTTTTTCCAATTCCTCACGCAATTTTTTTCTTAAAAGCTTGGAATCGTCGGTTATTAAAATTCGTAATTTATCTTCAATTGATTTACTTGGCGTGCCGTTTGAAGTTTGTCCGCCAAGATTGCGACTTTCTGTGTCGTTCATCAGTCAATCCTCCTCAAAAAATTAGCGTACAAATTATTGTTAATTTTAACATTACGCTGCCGAACGGTCAAGATAATTATCAAAAAAGCCCCTCACACGGAGGAGCTGTTATCTTCAATGGTGACGCCAGCGGGATTTGAACCCACGAACCCGCCG
>CAJOPJ010000032.1 GCA_905236325.1 uncultured Selenomonadaceae bacterium | reverse complement strand
TGAGAAATTTTTACTGCCGCCGCCAATGCCGCACCTGCAGAAATTCCTACCAAAATTCCTTCGCTTCTTGCAAATTCTTTTCCGAACTTGAAAGCATCTTCGTTTGAAATTGGCAGAACTTCATCATAAATTTTTGTATCTAAAGTTTCAGGAACAAAACCTGCGCCAATGCCTTGAATTTTATGTGCGCCGCTCTTGCCTTGTGAAAGTACCGGCGAAGTTTCAGGTTCGACTGCAAAAATTTTTACTGCAGAATTTTTAGATTTTAAAAATTTTCCAACGCCTGAAATTGTTCCGCCTGTGCCTACTCCTGCAACAAAAGCATCAACTTTGCCGTCCGTGTCGTTCCAAATTTCAACTCCTGTAGTTTCAAAGTGAATTTTGGGATTTTCAGGATTTGTAAACTGCGAGGGAATAAAGCTGTTCGGAATTTCTTTAGCAAGTTCTTCAGCCTTAGCAATTGCGCCTTTCATACCTTTCGCGCCTTCAGTTAAAACAATTTCTGCGCCATAAGCCTTGAGTAAATTTCTGCGCTCAATGCTCATGGTTTCAGGCATTGTCAAAATTGCGCGATAACCTTTCGCCACAGCCACGCTTGCAAGTCCGATACCTGTATTACCGGAAGTAGGCTCAATAATAACTGAATCAGGTTTTAATTTGCCTTCTTGCTCAGCTTTTTCAATCATTGCCTTTGCAATTCTGTCTTTAACGCTACCTGCAGGATTAAAATATTCCAGCTTGACTAAAATTTTTGCGTTGAGATTTTCAGCCGCAGCAAATTTTTTTGCCTCCAAAATTGGTGTGTTGCCAATAAGTTCAGTTACACTTTGATAAATTTTTGCCATTTTAAAAAAACTCCTTTTTGAATTTTAATTACAATTCAATTAAATTTTTTGGACTGTGCGTTAAAGGCACTGCGCCCTCAACTGTGACAAGAACTGTATCTTCAATTCTGATTCCGCCGACTTTTGGAATATAAATTCCGGGTTCGTCAGTGACAAGCATATTTTCTTGCAAACTTTCGCAAGTACTAAGTCTGCTAAGTCGAGGTTCTTCATGAATTTCAATACCCAAACTGTGACCGAGTGAATGTGTAAAATAATTTCCAAGTCCTGCCTGTTCAAGTTTCATACGCACTACAGAATCAATTTCTTTGCCGCCTTTGCCAATTTTGATAACTTCCAAGCCGAGAAGTTGAGCGTCCAAAACTGCGTTGTAAAGTTTTTGTTGATTTTCAGATGCCTTACCATCAAAAATTGTGCGCGTCATATCGCTGCAGTAGCCGCCAAAAATTGCACCAAAGTCCATTGTGACAAATTCACCGGCAAAAATTTTTTTATCAGATGCCGTGCCGTGCGGCAAACTTCCGCGAACACCCGACGCAACAATCGTGTCGAAAGAATTTTTTTCTGCGCCGAATTTGCGCATAAAATATTCAAGTTCCGCCGCAACTTCAAATTCAGCAATGCCTGGCTTAATAAAATTTAAAATTTCTGCAAAAGCCTTGTCGCCAATTTCGCAAGCCTTGCTAATCAATGAAATTTCCGCCGCGTCCTTAATCTGTCGAAGTTCATCAAGCACGACAGATTTTAATTCAACGCCGGGCAAATTTTCCTGCAAATATTTGTACTCTGCGAAAGTCAAAATTTTGCCTTCAAAACCGAGATTTTTAATTTGCAGATTTTTAATTTCGTCCTCAATTTTTTTATAAAGACCTTCCGACTGCTGAACAATTTCAAAGCCTTCAGTTTGTTGAGTTGCTTGTTCGGTGTAACGCGCGTCAGTTATCAGCTTGCGAAAATTTTTGCCGATAAGCAAAACTGCACTGTCACCACGAAAGCCGCTGAAATAAAACAAATTTGCAATTTTTGAAATCAAAACTGCGTCAAGATTTTCAGCGACAATTTTTTTATTTAAATTTTCTAATCTTGCCGAAAAATTAAATTTATTTTTCACAATTAAGCCTCCTCAACTTCCGCACAGCAATTTCCAGCGCGGAAATATAACTGTCAATTCCAAAGCCGCTGATTGAACCAAGACAAACCGGCGCGATAACAGATTTATGCCTAAAGTCTTCGCGGCTAAAAATGTTTGACAGGTGGATTTCAATTACAGGAATTTCAATTGCTGCAATTGCGTCGCGAAGTGCAATACTATAATGCGTAAGTGCCGCCGCGTTCAGCAAAATAAAATCAAAATTTTCCGGCGCATTTTGAATAGCTTGAACAAGTTCGCCTTCAAAGTTGGACTGCAGGAATTTTATTTCAACGCCAAATTCAAGTGCGCGATTTTTTAGTTGCTGATTTATTTCAGACAAAGTCAGCCGACCATAAATTTCAGGTTCACGCTTGCCAAGTAAATTTAAATTCGGTCCGTGCAAGACTAAAATTTTAGTAAGTGATTGCAAAAGTTTTCTCCTCCGCGACGACAGATAAATCCTGCATTTCAAGATTGGTAACTTTTGAAAAACCATTGCCGCGCTTGAGAATTTCGACAAGTTCTTCAATAGTTTCAACTGCGCCTTGAACTTCCATAGTGACAGCACCATTGGACAAATTTTTTACCCAACCTGTTAAGTGCAGTTTTGCTGCCTCAGTTTTAGTAAAAAATCTAAAGCCGACGCCTTGAACTCTGCCGCTGACAGTAATTTTTTTTCGCACTGCATTTTCAATATCGACAGGTTCAATTTCAATTTCGTCCGCACTGCTTTTAAAAAGTTGTTTAAAAAAATCTTTCATAAAAAATCCTTCCAACAAAAATAATTTTCAATGAATTATAATCAAATTGAAAGTTCAACGCAATAAAAAAAATCTTCACAAAATCAAATATAACTGATAAAATGTCAGAAAAGTTGTGTAATTTTTTTTTGGGAGGTTTCAAGATGGACAACAAAGTTTTGTTTAATGTGCAGTATGGACTTTTTGTTTTGAGTTCTAACTTTGAAGGCAAAGACAACGCTTGCATAATAAACACAGTTACGCAAATTACAGATAATCCTGCGCGAATTTCTATCTCGGTTAACAAGGCAAACTTCACGCACGATTTGATAGCAAAGTCAAAAGTTTTTACAGTGTCGATTATCAGCAAGGCGGCGACTTTTGAACTTTTTAAGCATTTTGGTTTTCAAAGCGGCAAAAATGTTGATAAATTTTTCAACTACAACAACACAGAACGCACATTGAATGATACGCTGGCAATTCGCGAAGGCACAAATTCCTACATTAGCGGCAATGTTATTCAGCAAATTGATGTTGGCACACATTCAATTTTTGTTGCAAATGTTGTGGACATGAAAAAATTTAATGACATTCCTTCCGCCAGCTACAATTTCTATCAAAAATACATTAAGCCGAAACCGCAGCCTGTCGGCAAAACAGAGGAAGGCAAAACAATTTGGCGTTGCGTTGTTTGCGGTTATGAATATGTCGGCGACGAACTGCCTGAAGATTTTGTTTGCCCGGTTTGCAAGCACGGCGCAAATGATTTTGAAAAAGTAGTCTTGGAAGTTCCGCAAGTCAAAGCCAACAAACTTGCCGGCACAAAGACTGAAAAAAATCTTCGCGAAGCCTTTGCAGGTGAATCTCAAGCGCGAAATAAATATACATACTACGCGTCGGTTGCCAAGAAAAATGGTTTTGAACAAATTGCCGCACTGTTTTTAAAAACTGCCGAAAATGAAAAAGAACATGCAAAATTGTGGTTTAAAGCATTGGGCGAACTTGGCGACACTAAAGAAAATCTCCTGCACGCGGCTGAAGGTGAAAATTTTGAATGGACAGATATGTACGCAAGAATGGCGCGTGAAGCTGAAGAAGAAGGCTTTACCGATTTAGCCGAACAATTTCGCGGCGTAGGCGAAATTGAAAAACATCATGAAGAACGCTACCGCAAACTTTTGAAAAATATCGAATCAGATGAGGTTTTCAAAAAAGTTGGCGTGCGAATTTGGGAGTGTAGGAATTGCGGACATATTGCAGTTGGAATTGCCGCGCCGGAAGTTTGCCCTGTCTGTTTCCACGCACAAAGTTATTTTGAAATCACAGCAGAAAATTATTAAGTTGGAAAGGTGGAAAGTTAATCTTGGCTGGAAAAAATAAAGTATATGCTTTTTTAGGGCCGCATTGTTCCGGCAAAACAACAATGGTGTCGCAGCTTATGTCGATGGGGATTCACTATGTCCCCACAATCACGACGCGATATTTTGACGACCGTTACGCCTATAAACGCAGGTTATATCAAACTGTCAAGAAGGATGAATATGAGGCAGAAAAATTGATTGTCAACAATTCCTATCAAGGCAACAGTTACGGCTTGCGCAAAGCTGATGTGCTGGAAAGTTACCAAAAGCACAAAGTAAGCGTTATGATTATGATGGACACCGAAGGCATAACGCAGCTGTCAAAATTTATAAATCAAGACTTGGTTACAATTTACATGATGATTGATGATGTTCAATTTGTTGACAGAATGTTGCGTGCCGGCTGTTCAAATGATGAAATAAAATATTATGTCGATTACGCTGAACAAAACAAGGAATTTGAAAAATGGAAGGCTACAGATTATGTAGTAAAAAATGTTGCATCGCCACGCGCAGCCCTTGAACAAATTTTGGCTGTCATGGGATTGGTAACTTTGGTTCCGCAAGCTGACTTCGACAGATTAGTTAAATAAACAGCAGACTTTAGATGCTAAAATTTAGCAAAATTTTGCAAAAAAAAATTCCTCCGCTTTGGAGGTTTTTTTATTTTGCAATTTGTAAAATTTTTTCAGCAACGCGCCGCGCTGCGCCTGGTTCACCAAGTTTTGCACAGGCAGATTTTAATTCCGACAAAACAATTTCGCGATGTGATTCGCCGCGATACAATTTAAAAATTTCCTGCGCGATTGTTTCAGCTTGAACTTCATCTTGCAAAAGTTCCGGCAGAATTTTTTTTCCTGCCAAAATGTTCGGCAAACTGAAATGCTCAATATGTACCAAAAGCTTGCCAATAAAATAATTTAATTTTGCCATTTTATAAAGCACGACGCACGGCAAATTTAATAAAGCTGCCTCAAGTACAACTGTACCTGAAGTTGCGATAGCTGCGTCAGCAATTTGCATTAAGTCGTAGCGATGTGATCTTACCAAATTTATTTCAACGCCGGCTGAATCAATCTGTCGCTGAATTTCGGCTTCATCAACACCACTTGCTATTGGCAGAAAAAATTTTGTTGAACTTTGCGCAGATAAAATTTTTGCCGCCTTCAACATTTCGGGTAGCAGCAAAGTTATTTCCTGCCGACGACTGCCCGGCATTAAAAGTACAATGTGTTCAGATTTTGCGACTTGGAAAAAATTTTGCGCTTCTGCAACTGAAAATTCAGTGCGCACTGTATCGACAAGTGGATTACCAAGAAATGAAATTTTTGCACCGGCAGCTTTATAAACCGGCAATTCGAATGGAAAAATTGCAATAAATTCATCAGCAATTTTTGCGCAGGTTTTAGCTCTGCCTTTGCGCCAAGCCCAAGCTGAAGGTGGTATGTAGGATAAAATTTTTACGCCGAGTTTTTTTGCACGACGCGCCAATCGCCAGTTGAAGTCGGGATAGTCAATTAAAACCAGCAAATCAGGTTTTTCAGTGCGTATAATTTCTGTCAAGTCGTCCAGCAATTTAAAAATGCGCGGCAAATTTTTTATAACTTCCAAAACGCCCATTACATTGTAGTCTTTGCAGTTGCGCACAAGTTGAACACCTGCCGCTTGCATTTCATCGCCGCCAAGACCAATCAATTCAACATTCGGCAAAAATTTTTTCATTTCACGCGCTAAACTTGCGCCGTGAACATCACCTGATGCCTCACCGGCAGATAAAAATATTTTCAATTAAATCACCTGCCGATTAAATAATTTCCTGCGCCGCATAACAAATAGCAATCAGTGCGTGTTCAAAAGTCAAGCCGCCCTGCATATAAACAGCGAAAGGCGCACGCATTGGACCATCTGCGCTAAGTTCGATTGACGCGCCTTGAACAAAAGTTCCCGCCGCCATAATAACTTTATCATCGTAACCTGGCATATCCCAAGCCTCAGGTGCGGCGAATGAATCAACCGGCGAATATTTTTGAATCGCACGACAAAATTCAGTCAAATTTTCAGCTGTTTTGAGTTCGACTGCTTGAATTATATCGCCGCGAATTTCTTCAGGCAGCGGCGAAGTTTTGAAGCCTAAATTTGAAAAAATTCCTGCCGCAAAAATTGCTGACTTTAAAGCCTGAGCCGTGACATGCGGAGCTAAAAATAAACCTTGATACAAAAGTCGCGGCACAGATAAACTTGCGCCAAGTTCATTGCCCATACCCGGCGCAGTCAATCTGTAGCTTGAAAGTTCGACTAAATTTTTTTTGCCGACAATGTAGCCGCCGGTTGGAGCAAGTCCGCCACCAATATTTTTTATCAAACTGCCGGCAATAATATCTGCGCCGACTTCAACAGGTTCAACAGTTTCAACAAATTCGCCGTAGCAATTATCAACAAAAGTCACGCACGCAGGGTTTATTTTGTGCACTTCTGAACAAATTTTTTCAATGTCTTTGCAAGTCAAAGTATCACGCATTGAGTAGCCACGCGAACGCTGAATTAAAACCAACTTTGTTTTTGAAGTTACAAAATTTTTCAGCGCGTCAAAATCAACTTTGCCATTTTTTAAATCAATTTCACGATACAAAATTCCAAATTCCTTGAGCGAGCCTGCGGAAGGATTTTTGTAACCAATTACAGTTTGCATTGTGTCGTAAGGTTCGCCGGTGATTGAAATCATTTCGTCGCCCGGTCTTAAAATTCCAAACAGAACAGTTGCGAGCGCGTGAGTGCCGCTGACAAATTGCGTTCTAACCAAAGCCGATTCTGCCTTAAAAATTTTTGCAAAAAGTTCGTCCAACTTTTCGCGCCCGATGTCGCCATAAGCATAACCTGTCGAAGTTTTGAAGTGCGCGTCTGAAATTTTCAATTCGCGCATTGCGTCTAAAACTTTCATTGTGTTGTGTTCTGAAATTTTTTCCACGCGACTAAAATTTTCGGCAGATTTTTTCAGCACTTCAGTTTTTAATTTTAAAATTTTTTCTGTAAGCAAAATTTCAGCTCCTTACCAATTTTCAAACCTGTGATTTTTATTCAACGCGTAAATTTTTTGCATATCATTTGCCGAGAGTTCAAAATCAAAAATATTGAAATTTTCCTCAATGTGCGCAGGATTTTTTGAACCTGGAATTGCGATATAACCTGCTTGAATTTGCCAACGCAAAATAATTTGCGCAACTGATTTTTGATATTTGCCTGCAAGAGATTGGAGTGTCGAATTGGCAAAAATTTTTTCAGTGTTGCCGCGTCCTCCGAAAGGATACCAAGATTCAATCACCGTGCCGAATTTTTTCAAGTACTCCTGCAAATTTGTATTTTGATACCAAATGTGATTTTCATTTTGCACGACGGCAGGAACAATTTCGGCGTCGCGCGTCATTCTGTCGAACTCTTGCGGCGTGTAGTAGTTTGAAATTCCAATTGAACGCAAAATGCCTGACTTTGAAAATTTTTCCAGCGACTTGTAAGTTTGTTCATCATACGCGCCGGATTGATGAATCAACATTAAGTCAACATAATCAATATTTAAATTGGCAAGTGAACTTTCAATCGCACTGTCTGCGTTGGCAGTCGGCAAAATTTTACTTGTGACAAAAATATTTTCGCGCTTGCAAAGTCCTTCAGCAATAGCCTTGCGAACGCCGCGCCCAACGCCGACTTCATTGCCATAGTAACGCGCAGTATCAATCAATCTGTAGCCAATTTTCAGCGCGTAATAAACACATTCAGCAGCTTGTTTATCATTCAGCGTCCAAGTTCCAAGACCAAGCACAGGCATTTTATAACCGCTGTTCAGCATTTTATCTTCCACAGAAAAATCACCTCGAACAATTTCAGTTGCAGTTTCAACTTTGCCGCAACCTGCAAAAAAAGTAACAAAAAATCCTGCGCCAAGCAGGTTAATAAATTTTCGCCGATTCAATTTATTTTTCAACTACAAACACCTAACTTAAGTTACAAATTAAAAATGACCACCGCCGCTTGAACCGCCGCCGCCTGAACTTCTGCCGCCATTGGATTTGCTTTTAGTACGGCGCGAAACATTTGTAAACAGGTAAGTGTCGCGTTGATTAGTAAGATTGATTGTGTCGCGTTTGAGATAATCGCCGGCTGTGACTGCATTGTGAACATTTGACATTGAACCGATAAGCCACGACCGAATCAAAAAGCCTAAAATCAACGCAATCAAAATTGCCGCGCCAAGTGCCATGGGATTAAATTGCTCAGTCCTGTCGAAAGGTGCACCGTGCTGTTCATAGTAAGTCAAAAGTTCATCAATATTTTTAACATAAATTTCAGCCGCACCTGCAAAGTTGTCGTTATGCAATTTGTCCATAAAGCCGTCGTTCAAGTACGCAACATCATTGTAACTTAAAATGCGCTGATTCAATTTTGCGTCAAGCGCGATATTCCAACTGCGATCTTCCATAACAATAAGCAGATTTATTCCGCCATTCGCCGCGTCAGAATAATATTTTCGCAGCAGTTCATTGTTCACGGTGTTGACATTGTGACCTTGTACAGTTTGCAAAAAATTTATGCCGATTCGCACGCCGTGCTTTTGTTCGACTTGGCTTATTTGCGCGTTGAGTTTTTGAATATCACTTTCGCGCAAAAGTCCTGCACTGTCATTGACTGAATTTATCGCTGCTAAAGCTACTGAAATATTCAGCAAAAAAATTGCAATTGCCAAGAAAATTTTTTTCATCAAACTCACCTCACACCAAGAACATTTTCAAAATAAAATACAGCACAGGAATTAAAACGCCGGAACACAACGCAGGATACAGAAAAGCCTTTGTTGCGTCATAAGGCACAGTTCCGACAAATTTGCCTGTCTGTCCATTCATCATAAATGTGTAGGGCTTGTCATTGTAGCGCGTCGTCAAAATCCAAACAGGCACCATTGCATAAATAACTTTGCCGCCTTGTTTGATAACTGCAGAATTTTCAACTGCAACGCTTGTGTAACCTTGAACAGAACTTTTCAAAACTTCCAACGCAGAATTATTTACGCGATTATCAATGCGCGCGGTATTTTCTTCAGCCGTAACATCATATTTATCAGCCAAGTAGCCTGTCAAGTAACCTGTGTTAAATTCAACCAAATCTGCGTAGTTGAAAGGCTCAATGCTTTCCATGTAAGCGTCGTCCATTTTTTTACTGCCGTCAGCCGGAATTTTTTCAAAAGCCATAGTTCCTGCGCGATGACAACTATAAATTTCAGTTTCGGTGATAACTTCATTTGCAGTTTCATGTCGGTGAACTTTTTCAGCTTTAAAGTCAGCCTGCGCCTCAACGCTTGAATCAAAAAGCCAGAACGGTACATACATTGGCTGAATATCTTCAACGCGATTGTTTGCAGTGAAGTTGCTCGGCAGTAAATATTTGCCTTCATAAAATTTTTTAAGCGCGGCAACTGCGTCTTCCTTAGTTTTCTTGAAAGGTATAATTAAATCCGGCTTAAGCGTGCCGTCAAAGCGTTTCGGAATCATTGTCGGATTGCCGCAATAAACACATTCAGTTGCCATTGTGTTTTCATCGCAAACCAATTCTGCGCCACAACTTGAACAAGTCATTGCATGTAAAGTTGCAACTTCATCGCTTGAAAATTCATCGCCGGCGTTTTCAGTATCCCACTTGGCAGCTTGAGCTTCTTCAGCTTTTGCGGCAAGTTCGCGCTTAGTTTGAAACATTTCTTCAATCGCGCTGATTTCAAATTCATTACCGCAATATTCGCAAGTGACTTTTGAATGTCCCGGCAAAAAACTTAGCGGCGCACTGCAATTCGGACATTTATAACTAACCGAAGTATCAGCCATTATTCAACACCTCCAAAATTTTCTTACATTATACAAAAAAAATTTCCTCCGCGAAAGAGGATTTTAATTTGTATAATTTTTTTGCAGAAAATTCAGCGTCGATTTCGGCACTAGTTTTTTAATTTTATCAAAATCGCCAACTTTCAATGCGGCGCGAACTTTCTTTGCGCTGATAACTTCGCCGGAAATTTCTCGGCGCGGAATTTCACAAACTTCAATGCCATATTGCGGCAAAATTTTTTTCATTGTCGCGTTGTAGGAATTTGTAACTGTGTCTTCAGGTTCTTGCCCAACAAATCGAACTGTAATTCCAAGCGTCGGCGCAATTTCACGCGCAAATATTTCTACATCTTCCGAACTGTCAACCGCAACATCTTGCAAATTTTCCTTGTTAAAATAGCCTGAAAAAGTTTGTTGCGAAATTATAAATTTTCCGCTCGGCAAAATTTCAACATTGGAAAATTTTTTAACTCCAGCTTTAACAAGTTCAAACCTGTCAGCAAATTTAAATTCGCTCCTGTCTTCCTCAACAACAAAAATGTAAAGTTTCTTGACGCGTTTTGAAGCGTAGTCAACTAAATATTCATGACCCAGCGTGAAAGGATTGCAATTCATGACAATCGCGCCGATTGGAATTTTTTTTGCGCGTAGTTGGTTTTTAAATTCCTCAAGCTGCTGATTTTGTACTGAACTTGAAAAATTTTCTTGCGGAATGCCATAGCGATGATATCCTGGGGGGGGGATATTTAAATTCAACATTTTGGAAGAAATTATTCTGCGTCAGGAAGTCAAAATATTTTTCAGCCATAGCTTTGTAGCCAAGTTCATTGACATGTGCTGTATCAACATAAACTTCGCCATAATTGTGTGGGCGAATAAAAATTTTGCTGACATCAAACGCCGGCAAATTCGGTGACAAAAAATTATCAAAAAATACAAAAATAATATCGCCGTCGCGCAAGTCCAAATTTTGCAAATTATAAAACATATCTTGATAGCGGTAGGTGAAAAATTGCGAAATATTTTCCACGCGGTAAGGCAGATTATTTTTGTTTAGCAGATTTTGCAGATAACTTGGAATAGTTTTGTCAAAAGGCGCACCGGTTCCATAATGCGAACAGCCGCCTAAAATGTAAATGTGATTTTTAAAATTTTCAGGCTGATTGGTTACGACGCGACGACCATTTTTAACTTGAACAAGTGGATTGTCGCTGTCATTTAAAATTGTCGAGCCGTCAAGATTTGTTTTTGCGTCGGTCAAGTTCAGCATATCCAACAAATCTTGTCCGCTGTAGCCGAGAAAGTCGTAAGGCGTTTTTGAATTTAAATCGCGCTTCAAGCTGTCGGAAATTGGCGTTAATGAACCTGTGCCTTCAGCGGCAATTTTCCTTTCGCGTTCAGTTGAATATTCATTCAGTTGCAGGATTGGAAAATTTGTCAGAAAAAGTTTAACGCCGGGATTATTTTTCAAGAAGTGCAGGAAAGGCATTTCAACATAAGTGCGCAGAATAAATTTATTGCGCAGTTCATCAAGATAAATGATTTTATCGGAATTAAAATTTAATCTTTGCGTTGTCAAGATAAAAATTTTGTCGAAGTTTTCAGGATTAACATCTGCAGAATTTTTAATTTCCAGTGCGTCAAACAAAGTTCCCGGACTGAATCTGACTGAATCTATATTGCCTTGAATTGTTGCAAAAGTCGGCTTAATTTTTTTGTCGTGCGAAAATTGTGCGTGAACTTCCCACAAAAATTGTGCGGTTGCGGCGTTTGGCATCATAAATAGCGGCTTTTTAATTTTATTATCAATACAAAATTGTGGCAGATTGTATCCTGCAGAAAAGCAATCGCGCAGTTGAATAAAAAATATTTCTTCGTTCACAAAATAACCTCCAAAAAAAATAGTTGGTAGAAAAAACTACCAACAACCAACTGCTAATTATCAATAACTAATAAAAAATTATCTGCGTTGTTGAGCAAGCCATTCAAACAATTTCATATTCTTGCCGTCAACCATACCTTCGACTTGATCGTTGTAGAGCGGAATCCAAACCCAATGTCCCATATATTCATAAGGCGAGCCGTCGTCTTTTTTGTAAAGCCCTGTTGTGTCAATAACTCTGTCGAAGTAGGTGAAGTTGACAGGCGCACCAATTTTGCGCAATCTTTCGACAGTTGGTACAACATAATCATTTGGCGGAACAACTTGGTCAGTTTTTGCAGCGACAAACCAAGTTGGCGTACGCGAAATATTTTGAATGTCAGCATCGCTAATCAATTTATCAGCCAGAGCTTCACAAGCAGGGAAAGCCGCTGCAAAGTAGTCCGGATAGTCGCGAATCATTAAAACAGTCATATAGCCGCCGTTTGAGTCGCCGCCGATGTAAATTCTGTTTTCATCAATGTTGGGATGTTTTGCGACATAATCTTTAATCAAAGCCATCAAAGTATCGCGATAAATTGAAGTACCGTCGCCGAAGTCTTTATAGCCGTGCATCCAGTAAGTTCTAGCCTGCGGAGCAATAACATATGCGCCGCCGAAATAATTTTGAATTTGACTTTCTGAAAAAGCAACCGCCTTATTGCCCATGATAGCCAAACTTGAGGAATCAGTACCGCCTTCGCCCATTCCGTGCAACCAAATAATCAGCGGACGCTTGCTTGTAACATTTTCAGGTTCATAAGCAGCATAAGCCAATGAAAGTCTGCCATTTTCGCCGTAATGTGTAAAAGTCCATTTGTCAGTTATTGGGCGAATATCACCTGCGCGATAGCTGACTACAAAATTATTTTTATTCAG
>CAJOPJ010000031.1 GCA_905236325.1 uncultured Selenomonadaceae bacterium | reverse complement strand
TATACCGAAGTCAGAATGTCGAAAATTTCCGAACTGATGTTGCAGGATATTGATAAAGAAACTGTTGACTTTGTGCCTAACTATGATGAATCTTTGCAGGAACCATCAGTTTTGCCGGCAAAGTTTCCACAGCTTTTGGTTAACGGAACTTCGGGCATTGCAGTTGGCATGGCTACAAATATTCCGCCGCACAATATGCGCGAAGTTATCGACGCAACTTTGATGTTGATTGATAATCCTGAAACAAATTTGCACGACTTAATGACTGTTATTAAAGGTCCTGATTTTCCAACAGCCGCACAAATTATCGGCCGCGAAGGAATTGTTGACGCTTATGCTACAGGGCGCGGCTCAATAAAAATGCGTGCAAAAACTGAAATTGATACTCTGCCAAATGGCAAGCCGCGTATCATTGTTACTGAATTGCCTTACCAAGTCAACAAGGCGCGTTTGATTGAAAAAATTGCTGATTTGGTGCGTGATAAAACTATCGAAGGCATTACAGATTTACGCGACGAATCAGACCGCGACGGTATGCGCATTATTATTGAACTGCGCAAAGATGTCAATCCGCAAATTTTGCTGAATCACCTGTACAAGCATACACAAATGCAAGATACTTTCGGCGTAATTATGCTGGCTTTGGTGAACGGCTCGCCGCAGGTTTTAAATTTAATTCAAGTCTTGAAATGCTACATTAAGCACCAAGAAGAAATTATTACGCGTCGCACAAAACACGACTTGGAAAAAGCTAAAGCGCGTGCACATATTTTGGAAGGTTTAACTAAGGCAATTGATAATCTTGATCCTGTAATTAAAATTGTGCGCGAAAGTTCAACTGCAAATGACGCTAAAAGCGGCTTGATTGAAAACTTTGAACTCAGCGACTTCCAAGCGCAGGCAATTTTGGATTTAAGATTGCAAAAGCTGACAGGTCTTGAACGCGAAAAAATCGAAACTGAGTACAAGGAAATTCAACTGGCGATTGAAAACTTCACTGCAATTTTGGGCGATGAAAATAAAATCCTGGAAATTATCAAGTCAGAGCTTACTGCTGTTAAAGAAAAGTACGGCGACGAAAGGCGCACGGAAATTGTTGGCGGTGATGTTTCAACTGATATTGAGGCTGAAGATTTAATAGATGACGACGAAGTTGTTATAACTTTGACGCGCGGCGGTTATGTTAAGCGCATTAACCTTGACACTTACAAAAACCAAAAACGCGGCGGCGTTGGTATTACAGGCATGGCAACTAAGCCGGAAGATGTTGTTGAACAAATTTTGATTACTACAAACCACCAGACAATTTTGTTCTTTACAAACTTTGGCAAAGTTTATCCGCTGAAAACCTATCAAGTTCTCGAAGCAGGACGCACTGCTAAAGGCGTGCACATGAGCAACTTGCTACCTTTGGACAACGGCGAATTTGTCACAGCGTTAATTAAAGTTCGCGAATACGACCCCGACAAATATTTGTTTATGGCAACTAAAAAAGGAATGGTCAAGAAAACGCAGCTGTCCGAATTTAGTTCGATGGTTAAGCGCGGAATGATTGCGATTAAACTTCGCAAGGGCGACGAACTTATCGGCGTTAAGTTTACTGAAGGCGAACAGCAAATTATTCTTGGTACAAACAAAGGTAAGGCAATTGTCTTTGACGAAGAAGAAGTTCGCTCACTTGGCAGAAATACGCAAGGCGTTAAAGGTATCAATCTTGCAAAAGGCGACTTTGTTATTGGTATGGATAAGTTGAGACCGGAAAGCGAAGTTTTGGTCGTCAGTTCCGAAGGCTATGGTAAACGCACGCCGACTGATGAATATCGTTCGCAAGGACGCAATGGCAAAGGCTTAATCACAATGAAAGTCACAGAAAAAACCGGCGATGTTGTCGGAATTAAAGTTGTAAATCCCGATCAAGAGTTGATGCTTATCACTACCGAAGGCATTGTCATTCGCACAAATGTTGACAGCATTTCGGTTGTAAGCCGCAACACGCAAGGCGTTAAAATTATGAAAACGCGCGAAGAAGATAAAGTTGCCGCACTTGCAACTGTTAATTTGAAAGCAGAATAAAAAAACCTCCGCATTGGAGGTAATTTTTTTATTTTGCAACTTTGATTGCATCAGCTAAATTTAAAATGCCTTCATAAATCGCCTTGCCGATAATCGCTCCGATAATTCCGGCTGACTCTTTCGATTTTAAATTTTTAATATCTTCAACAGAAGTAATTCCGCCGGACGCAATTACAGCAACGCCGGACTTTTGCGCCACATCAGCCAAATGTTCAGTATCAATCCCGCCAAGCATACCGTCGCGCGAAATGTCAGTGTAAATCATCGTGCTGATTCCATAGTCGCCAATTTGCATTGCTAAATCTTCCGCCTGCATTAAACCTAAATCATTCCAGCCGTGAACTGCAACAATGCCGTTCTTAGCGTCAATTCCGACTACGATATTTTCGCCGCCAAATTCTTCAGCAGCTTCGCGTACAAGTTCAGGATTTTCAACAGCAACACTGCCTAAAATCACACGCCGAACTCCCATCTCCAAATAAGTTTCAATATCTTCCATTTTGCGGATTCCGCCGCCAACTTCAATTGGTATTTGAATAGTTTCCAGAATTTTTTTTACTGCAAACAAATTTGTAGGTGCGCCTTCACGTGCGCCGTCCAAGTCCACAACATGCAAAAATTGTGCGCCTTCAGATTGCCATTTGGCTGCCTGTTCTTCAGGAAAGTCTGAATAAATTTTTTCCTTACCGAAGTCGCCTTGAGTAAGTCTGACGCATTTTCCGCCACGAATGTCAATCGCCGGTAAAATCAACATAAAAATTCCTCCTGTCTACTTTGTCATAGTTTTAAAAGTGTGCCAAGCCAAAGTTGCACATTTGACACGCGCCGGCATATTGCAAATATTTTTTAAAGCCGCCGCATCCTCAAGTTCCTCAAGTTCGCTGTCATCTGTGACTTCGCCTTTAATCATTGCCAAAAAAAGTTCAGCAAGCCTTTTAGCGTCGTCAAGTTTTTTTCCGCGCAAAAGCTCAATCATCATATCTGTTGAGGCTTGAGAAATTGCGCAACCTTGACCGACAAACGCCGCGTCAATGATTTTGTCGCCTTCAATCTTGAATTCCAAAGTTATATCGTCGCCGCAACTTGGATTGTGACCGCGTTCTGTAAGCGTTGGATTTTCAAGCGTACGGCGATTTTCTTTAGCCTGATTGTGTTCGGCAATCAGTTCAGTGTAAATATCTTCAAGCAATGTGCATCACCTTTCTGACCTGCTTAATTGCGTCCAAAAATTTTTCAACATCTGCCTTTGTATTGTAAAAATAAAAACTCGCCCGGCAAGTTGCATTTTGATTTAAAAAATTCATTAGCGGCTGGGCGCAATGATGACCTGCGCGAACAGCCACGCCTTGCGCGTCCAAAATTGTCGCCACATCGTGCGGATGAACTTCAGCAATATTAAAAGTTACAATACCGATTTTGTTATTCAAATTTTCGCAGCCGTAAAGTTCAATATAGGAAAGTTTTTTCAGTTCGCTGATTGCATAAGTTGTCAGCTTTTTTTCAATGCGCTCAATTTCCGCAAAGCCAATTGAATTTAAATAATCAATCGCCGCACTTAAAGCTGCCGCGCCGCCGACATTTTGAGTTCCGGCTTCAAATTTGTTTGGCAGTTCTGCAAAAGTTGTCGCCTGTTCTTCAACATATTCAATCATATCGCCGCCGCGCAGAAATGGCTGCATATTTTCCAGCAGATTTTTTTTGCCATACAAAACGCCAAAGCCCATAGTCCCCAACATTTTGTGTGCTGAAAATGCAAAAAAATCTGCGTCCAAATCCTGAACATCAACTTTAATGTGAGGAACTGATTGTGCGCCGTCAACTATAACTGTTGCGCCGACTTCGTGCGCCTTAGCTGCAAATTTTTTTACATTGTTAATTAAGCCAAGCACATTTGAAATTTGCGTCACGGCAAAAATTTTTGTGCGGCTTGAAAGTTTTTCTGCAAAGTCTTTTTCCGACAAATTGCCGTCCGCGTCCAAGTAAATATATTTTAGCGTCGCGCCTTTTGATTTAGCAACCATTTGCCAAATAACCAAGTTTGAATGGTGTTCGGCGATTGTGATTAAAATTTCATCGCCAGCTTGAACATTTGCCAGAGCAAAACTATATGCAACCAAATTCAGCGATTCAGTTGCGTTTTTGGTGAAAATAATTTCGCTTGAACTTTTTGCATTTATAAACTTTGCAACCTTGCGGCGTGTATCTTCATAAATTTTTGTAGCTTGAATGCTTAAATTATACACGCCGCGATGTGGATTTGCGTTGAATTTTTTGTAAAAATTTTCCACAGCTTTAATAACCTGCAAAGGCTTTTGAGTTGTCGCGCTGTTGTCAAGATATACCACATTTTCCAAAATCGGAAAGTCAGCTAAAAATTTATTTGCCATTTGATAAACGCTCCTGTAAATTTTCTAAAATCTGTGCGCGTAAATTTTCATCGGTAATTTTTTCCACTACAGGATTAAACGCCGCCTCAATAATGAGTCTTTCGGCTTCAGACTTATCTAAGCCGCGACTCATCAAGTAAAAAATTTTTTCGTCGTCCAACCTGCCGACGCTGACTGCGTGGTGACCGTCAACATCATCTTCGTGCGAAAGCATCAATGGCACTGAACGATTGCGCGTTTTGTCCGACAATATTATAACTTCCTCAAGTTCGCGTCCGATTGAACCTTTTGCGCCTTGAATAAAATCCAGCGTACCGCGAAAAATTTTATCAGCTTTATCAGTCAACGCGCCGCGAACATTCATTGTAGCGTCAGTTCTTTTGCCGCGTTGTCTGATTACAAAATTAAAATCAAGTTTGCGTTCGCCGTCACCAAAATAAACCGACTCCAACTCGGCTGAAGAATCATCGCCGACTAAATCAATTTCAACATTGGCAGAAAAATTTCCGCGCCCCAAGTCAGCCGAAATAAATTCAACGCGTGATTTTTTTCCGACGACAATTTTTATCTTCCGCGCAGAATTTTCTTCCGACAAATTGACTTCCGAAAATTTTTTAACTTCGCCGTCCGCAACATTTATAATTTGTTCCGAAACTTCAGAGTCAGCTTTAACCTCATTAACGCCCAGCCAATTCCAAGTTCGGAGCGGAATTTCACTAAAAATTTCCATATTTCCATCTCTCCATCTTTTTAGTCACTAATAACCGGCAAATTTTTGGTGACTATTCACCGGCGACCTGCATCTGGCGTTTAGTTTACAATTTTTGCGTTCAATGTGCAAGATAGGGAAATTTTAACAAATTATTGATTCTGAATTTTCATTGTGGTAAACTGTATAAAGTTGTGAATGATTGAGGCGTATTTGTTCACAACAAAATCGGAAAGGCGGAAATAATGGAAGTTATCTTGGCGGAATATTTAGGCTTTTGTTACGGCGTAAAGCGTGCAATTAAAATTGCCAGAGCGCACGCAAACTCAAAAAGTAATACGCTTGGACCGATAATTCACAATCCGCAAATGGTGGAACGCTTAAAATCAGAAGGCGTTGGCACTATTGAGAATTTGAATGACACAACAGAAGGCACAGTGATAATCCGCTCGCACGGAGTCGGTCCGCAGGTTTACGAAGAAATTAAAGCCAAAGGTCTAAAAATTGTTGACGCGACTTGCCCACATGTCAAAAAAGCACAAATTTCGGCGCGTGATTTGGTTGAATCCGGTTATAAAGTTGTAATAATCGGCGAAAAAAATCACCCAGAAGTCAAAAGTATTTTTGATTGGACGCAAGGCAAAGCTACAATTTTGGAAGATGAATCTGAAGCTGAAAATTTTAAATCCTGCAAAAAACTTGGCATAGTTTCGCAAACAACTGTTAACGGCGAACATTTTAAAAATATCGTGCTGAAACTTTTGGAAAAGTCGAATGATATAAAAATCCTGCGCACAATTTGCACAGCGACAGACCAAAGGCAGAGTGCGGCATTGAAGTTGGCTGAACAAGTTGATGTTATGATTGTTGTCGGCGGAAAAAACAGCGCAAATACAACAAAACTTGCCAAACTTTGCCAAAGCAAATGCACAACTTACCACATAGAAACTTCACAAGAAATTTCGCAAGACTGGTTTAAAAAATCCAATCCAGTTTCAAAGATTGGTATCACAGCCGGAGCCTCAACACCCGACTGGATTATTAGGGAGGTTTATGACAAGTGTCAGAGGATATGAAAAACGTAGCAGAAGAAGGCATGGAAAGTTGGCTTGATTCGGCAGGAGATTTTAATTTCTCAGCCGGCGACATCGTGGAAGGTACTGTTGTACAAGTAAACCACAACGAAGCTTTTGTTGACATCGGTTACAAACAGGAAATTCCAATTCCAAAACGCGAATTGGCTTCCCCAGAACCTGATTCGGCAGAGGACGTTGTAAAAGTCGGCGACAAATTCGATGTCTATATTCAATCACTCGGCGGCGAAAATGGCGGCGTACTTTCAAAAATCAAGGCAGACAGAATGTCCAACTGGAAGGACATTGAGGCTATCAAAGAACGCGGCGAAACTGTTCAAGCTAAAATAACTCAGGTTGTCAAAGGCGGCTTAGTTGCTGTTGTAAATGGCTTGCGCGGATTTATTCCTGCCTCGCAAATGGAACTTCATTTCGTGAAAGATTTGTCTGTTTACGTTGACCAAACCGTAGAGGCACTGCCGATTGAAATTGACAAGCACAAACAGCGTCTTGTTCTTTCGCGTCGCCAACTTTTGGAAAAAGACCGTGAATCCAAACAAGAAGAAGTTTTCAGCAAACTTGAAGCAGGACAGACCATAAAAGGCACTGTCAAGCGTCTTGTGGATTACGGCGCATTTATCGACGTGGGCGGAGTTGACGGCTTAGCGCATATTTCTGATCTTTCTTGGGAACGCGTAAGCCATCCGTCCGATGTCTTGCAAGTCGGTCAAGAAGTCGATGTTTATATCAAAAATATCGACCCCGACAGCAAGCGCATTTCGCTGTCAGTAAAAAATACCCAACGCGATCCTTGGATTGATAAAGCTGAAAAACATGTCGAAGGAGATATTTTGGAAGGCAAAATTGTTAAACTTGCAAGTTTCGGTGCGTTTATGGAAATTGAACCGGGCTTTGATGGCTTAATTCCAATGGGCGAACTTTCCGACCGCAGAATCGAAAATGCAAGCGAAGTTGTCAGCGTTGGCGATGTTGTTAAAGTTAAAGTTATGCGCATTGATGTTAAACGCAAACGCATTTCACTTTCCATTAACCGCGCAAAACACGAAGGCGGCAAACAATCTACAGAAAATGCTGAATAATTTTTCAGTAAAAACTACAAAAAAAAATTAGCACTTGCAAAGTAGCAGGTGCTTTTTTTAGTTTGCAAAATTTTTTATCATTTAAAGCTCAAAACTTTCGCAACAATTGATAAGCCGCAGTGAAAAAATTTTTTAAATTCCCAATCTGCTGTACAAATCTTCATCAATGACGCGATAATATTTTTTCAGTGACGGACTGTAATATTGTTTGTTATTTAAAAAACGCATGTTGTAAGCCGAAACAAAAGCAACTTCTGCAGTGTAGGGAATACGCGGATAACCTTCGGCGTGGCTATAATCGCGCCTAAAATCCCAGTCGTACCATTGACCATTCCTGATGTAGGAAATAATTTTGCTGTTCCAATTGTAGCGGAAACGCAATCTGTTGGGATTGCCTATAGTGTAAGGACCGCCTGAGTATGTACTGTTCCTGCGATAATAATCTTCAGAAAAAGTGACAGGCACATAATTTATAGAAATTTCATAAATCGGCGGATTGTAATAATCAACAGAAACTGACGACCTTATTGCGTAAATTCCTACACCCATACCGCCGTCAACCAAAACCAAATTGCCGCTATCCAATGTTCCGGGATAAGTATCTGCGCTTGCAAAATTATTTTGTCCGCCAAGAAAAATAATTCCGACTGCAAATAATATCATCAATAAAAATTTTTTAAACATAATTAAACCCTCTATTAAAATCTGACTTCGACTTTATTTTTTTTCAAGTAGTCTTTGACTTCGCGAATTGTATATTTGCCGTAATGAAAGACTGAAGCTGCTAAAACTGCGTCAGCTTTTCCGTCCACCAAAACTTGCAAAAAATGTTTCAATTCACCTGCGCCGCCGCTGGCAATTACAGGAACATTC
>CAJOPJ010000030.1 GCA_905236325.1 uncultured Selenomonadaceae bacterium | reverse complement strand
GGGCGGCTGAACGAATGTATTTGATTATCAACGAGCGGTACAAGACGCAACGCCAGATAATCATAACTTCAAATCACAGTTTGGACGAAGTGGCGGCGATTTATAACGCGCCCAAAGACGGCAAGCCGGGCAAATGGGGCGAAAGAATTGCAAGCCGCCTCGCGCAGTTTGTAAAAATTGCCAAACTTAAGGGCGACGATCGAAGACTGCAAAAACGTTTGCCGAGCGGTGGAAAGGTTTAAAAATGGAAGAAATGACTTGTAAAGAAATGGCGGAGTTCGCCGAAAAATATTGCAAGGAGCTTGAATATAAAATTGAGTTCAAGCAAAACGGGGTTAAGATTCACTCAGAAGAAGTTGACTACGACGAATTTTATAACGTGTTGCGGCGGTATGGCTGTATGTCGGACACGTTGGAGCTTATTACCGACAGAATACTCAATCCGCCCGTCAAGTCGCCCCGCGTCAAGCAGTGCGCCTTTTGCGGCAAGGAATTTAATCCGCGTGGAACCAATAGAAAATATTGCAGTGCAGAATGTACATATAAGGAGTATAAAAAACGCCGGCAAACTCGGATGAATTGGCTCATAGAAAATCGTGCAAACAAGACCTGCCCTGTTTGCGGCAAGGAATTTAAGGCGCACAACCTCAATCAAAAATATTGCAGCCCCGAATGTAAACATCAGGTTGATATAAAACGTGATAGAGTTTTATATTACACAAGAAGGGGAAGAGAAGTACCTGAAAGACAGTCGGGACCGATAACCTGCGCATTTTGCGGCAAGGAATTTGAACCGACGACATACAACAACAGATTCTGCAGTGAGCAATGCAAGCATTTGGGGCATTTAAGATGGGAAAGGGCGCGTTATGCTGCCAAACGTGGACCTTTAAAAACTAAGATTTGCGCCTTTTGCGGCAAGGAATTTTTATCGAGAAACAGCAAAAAAAAATATTGCAGTATCAAATGTCAAATAGCGTGTAACTCAAAAAGTGTTTCAAGAATGGAATTTCCGACAGAAAAAAAATGTAAAATGTGCGGCAAGCCGTTTTTAGTTACAAGCCATCTTCAGAATCACCAAAAATATTGCGACGAGTGCAAGCCGGTTGCCATACGCGAAGCAAACAGAAAATTAAAAAAAGCAAAACGCGACAAACTCCGCGCCGCCAAATTGGCAGAGGCGGTAGCCGAAGAGCCGAAAAAACAAAATGACTTGCTCGCGCAGGATTCGTATCATGAGGATGCCGCCACCGTTTCAAAAATTAATCCGTCGTTAACCGTTACAAAGGCAACATCTCCCCATTGCATTTTTAAAAAGCACAAGCGCAAAGACGACACAAATTTAAAAAATATGATAAAAGAGGCGGCGGAGTGCGGGCTCAGTTACGGGAAATATGTTGCACTTTTGAATAGCGGCAAGACCTACGAAGAATTGAAAAAGGAATATGAAGAATCAAAAACCGCCTCAACCGAACAATCTTTTTTCGCCCGCTTCATACAGAATTAATAAAAAATCGAAATATAAACAAAAATTAGCGGACAAACGGCAAAAAATGTGTTAAAATTTTTACAGTAAGAATTTTAACGTTAAAATTCACAAGCTCCCGACGGGGAGCAAGCCGGAGATTGTTTCGCGCAGAGGAGGAGTGGATTTTGAAAAGGGTAATACTGAAATTTCGCAGGGACAATGATTATTGGTAGTAAATCATTAGATGTACCTCCTAGTTGTATACATTGGATTTTAAATTTTCATTAAAAGATTCCCCTTTCTAGTTGTTTAAGTAGGGTTTTAAGTTAGATTTTGGGACATTTTTTTATTCCTTTCTTTATTCTAATTTTTGAATTGATACGTCAAGAGAGAAGGACGCCCTGTTCGGATGGGGCGTTTTTCTTTGTAACAGAGGTGAATCATTTGAGCCAACTTGATGAAAAATGTTTGAGAAAAATCGATTATATTTTTTACAACGAGGCGGAAATACGGGAACTGGTTGCAGAGGCGAAATTAAAAATTGCGCGCAGTGAAATTAACAATCCTTCCAACGCCTCTGATCCGACTGCCGCCGCCGTCATCAGGGAGTTGTCGCCGGTAAATGCCGTCATAATCGACAAACACGTTTTGAAATACCCTG
>CAJOPJ010000029.1 GCA_905236325.1 uncultured Selenomonadaceae bacterium | reverse complement strand
TTTGTATCTGCGAATTGCTACCGAACTGAACTTGAAACGCTTGATTGTCGGCGGCTTTGAACGCGTCTATGAAATCGGCAGGATTTTCCGCAATGAAGGTATGGACAATCGCCACAATCCTGAATTTACCAGCGTTGAAATTTATCAAGCGTACGGCGACTACAACGACTTAATAGATGTCACAGAAGGCATTTGTTGCGCTTGTGCTGAAAAAATTTTCGGCACAACAAAGATAACTTATCAAGGCGTGGAAATGGACTTGAAAAATCCGCCGCGTATGTCAATGAACGACGCTGTTAAAAATAAAACCGGCAAAGATTTTATGGCTTGTAAAACTGTTGAGGAAGCGCGTAAATTGGCTGATGAAATTGGCGTTGTGTATGAAGAGCGTTTTGGCATTGGCGGAATTTTGAATGCAGCTTTCGAGGCTAAGGTTGAGGAAGATTTAATTCAGCCGATTTTTATAACTCATCACCCGACAGAAATTTCACCGCTTGCTAAACGCAATCCAAATGATCCACGCATTACTGACAGATTTGAATTTTTTGTTTATGGCAGAGAACTTGCCAACGGCTTTACTGAACTTAACGACCCAATCGATCAAAAGGCGCGTTTTGAAGAACAGCTAAAAGCGCGTGAAGCAGGCGACGATGAAGCGCATGTTATGGACACAGATTTTATTCGCGCACTGGAATATGGTTTGCCGCCGACAGGTGGCTTGGGAATTGGAGTTGACAGGTTGGTTATGTTCCTGACTGACGCGCCTTCAATTCGCGATGTCTTGCTGTTTCCAACAATGAAAGTTATTGATTAAGTTTTTTAGGAGGGCTTTTCAATGTTGAACTTTAATTACTATGGACATTCTTGTTTTCAAATTGACGACGGCAAATATAAATTAGTGTTCGATCCATTCCTTACAGGCAATCCGCAAGCCTCAATTAAAGCTGACGATGTCAAGGCAGATTATGTTTTAATTTCGCACGGACACAGCGACCATATTTGCGACGCATATTCTGTTGCGATAAATAATTCAGCAACTGTAATTACAATTCCGGAAGTCACAGACTTTGTCGGCGAAGATATTAAATCTATCGCAATGAATCTTGGCGGCAGTGTTCAGTTGCCTTTTGGTTTTGTGCGTATGGTCCCTGCTTTGCACAGTAGCGGTATTGGTGGCGGAATTGCACATGGTTTTGTCGTGAACATTGCAGGAAAAAATATTTACTACGCAGGCGACACAGCTTTATTTAGCGATATGAAGTTAATCGGTCAGCGCGATTCAATTGATTGGGCAATTTTGCCAATCGGCGGTCACTTCACAATGGACGCTGTCGATGCGGCTAAAGCTGTTGAATTTTTGAACGCAAAAAATGTTATTCCTGTTCACTACAACACTTGGGATGTCATTAACCAAAATCCCGAAGACTTTAAGGCTTTGCTTAAAGGCGCAAATGTTCAAATTGTTCAGCCGGGCGAAAGTTTAAATCTTGATGCGTAATCAGCCGAAAGAATTTGTCGCTGAACCTTTTGACTTGACAAAAATTTTAAATTCAGTAAAATCTTTGCAGTTTGACAATTCAGCGCAGGAAAAAATTATTGTAATACTCGGCGCAACGGCAACAGGTAAATCAAATTTAGGTCTTAAATTGGCAGAATTTTTGCAGACAGAAATTATTTCTGCAGACTCAATGGCTGTCTATAAAAATTTTAACATTGGAACTGCTAAGCCTACGCAAGTTGAACTGAAAAAAATTCGCCACCACTTGATTGATATTTTAGAACCTGAGCAAAAATTTAGCGTCGTGGAATTTGTCAGCCGCGCAGAAAAAATTATTTCCAAACTCAATCGACAAAATAAAATACCAATCATTGTTGGCGGAACAGGACTTTATATTCAAGCCTTGTTGGAAGGTTATCAATTCAGCGACGACAAAACCAAAAGTCAGCAAAATTTTTTTTCAGCAACCGGCAAATTAAATTACAATGCGCTTGTCATAGGCTTGACAACCAATCGCGCTGAACTTTACAATAAAATTGACTTCAGGACGCAAAAAATGTTTGACGCAGGGCTTGTTGCTGAAGTTAAAAATTTATTGGCAAGCGGAGTAGCTGAAAATTCTCAAGCAATGCTTGGTATCGGCTACAAGGAAGTTATCGAATATTTGAAAGGCAATTTGACTTTGGAAGAAACAATTTCCAAAGTCGCCCAAAACACCAGAAATTTCGCCAAACGCCAACTTACTTGGTATAGGCGAATGGAATATATTAAGTGGTTTACCACTGCAAGTTGAAAGGAGCTTTTTTTAATGGCTATTAGCAAAGTAAACATTCAGGACGCATTTTTAAATGCGGCACGCAAGGAAAATGTGCCAATCACAATTCACTTGGTGAATGGTTTTCAGCTGAAAGGCAACATTCGCAGTTTTGACCAATTCACGCTGATTTTAGATTCTATGGGCAAACAGCAAATGATTTATAAACATGCTATCTCAACAATCACGCCGGCTAAATCTGTAAAATACAACATTGAAACTTTTGAAACTATTGAAGGCGAAGTTACTGAGGAATAATTAAAAGTGCGTGGCTTTAAGGTTCTGGAAGGTTACAGTGAAATAGTTTTGCCGACGCGCAAGACTGCCCAAAGTGCAGGTTATGACTTGCAGGCGGCGGAAGATACTTTAATAACCAACAAAAAAATTTCGCTGGTGCCGACAGGGCTTAAAGCTTTTATGCCTGCGGATGAAGTTTTGCTGATTTACATTCGCTCAAGCCTTGCAGTCAAACACAACTTAATGCTTGCAAACAATGTTGGCGTTATCGACGCAGACTATCAAAACCACATTTTGTTGCCGATTATCAGTTTCGGCGGAGAATTTGAAATCAAAAAAGGCATGCGAATTGCGCAGGGAATTTTTCAAAAATACCTGACGGTTGACGGCGACAAAATTGGCGTAGGCGATAAGCGTATCGGCAGATTTGGTTCAACAGGCGAATTTTAAAAAAATTTAGTCGGTAAAATTTTGCCGGCTAATTTTTTTGCCTTGATTTGTGGGAGGATTTTTAATTGTTTGCTGAAATTTTGATAAAAGCAGCGCAAGATTTTGGTATTGAATTTACTGAAAACCAACTTGCACAGTTTGAAAAATTTTATAATCTTGTTGTCGATTGGAATGAAAAAATAAATTTAACTGCAATCACTGACGCGAAAGATTTTGCAATTAAGCACATAATTGATTCACTGACTTTGTGGGAAGATGATATTTTTAAATCGACGCACAAAGTTATTGATGTTGGAACAGGCGCAGGATTTCCTGGCGTGCCACTGAAAATTTTTAAACCTGAACTTGAAATTGTTTTGTTAGATTCATTGGCAAAGCGCGTTGATTTTTTGAAAAAAATTGTCGCCGAACTTGATTTGCAAAATGTAACCTGCGTTCACGGTCGCGCAGAAGATTTTGCTGTACAAAAAAATTTCCGCGAACAGTTCGACTTAGCAACCACACGCGCAGTTGCCAGGTTGAATGTTATCGCGGAATATTGTTTGCCATTTGTTAAAATTGGCGGCAAATTTGTTGCACTTAAAGGCAAAAAGTTTGCTGAAGAAATTTCTGAAGCAAAATCTGCAGTGAAAATTTTAGGCGGCGGCGAGATTGTTTTTGTTGAAAAAAAATTGCCGGATTTGCCGGACAGTCGCGCAGTTATTTTCATTGACAAAATAAAAACTACGCCGAAAAATTTTCCGCGCAAAGCCGGTATTCCGACTAAAAAGCCTTTAACATAAAAAAATCAAATTACAAAATAAATTTTTCAATGCCGACTGCAACGCCGTCCTCAAAGACACTTGGCACAATGTGGTCGGCACATTCTTTAACATCGTCCTTAGCAGTATCCATAACAAAACCTGTGCCTACAGTTTTCAGCATTTCCTTGTCGTTGTAGCCGTCGCCGAAAGCGTAGGAATTTTTTATATCAATTTTCAGGTGGTCAAGGACTTTCAAAATTCCTGTGGCTTTTGAGGTTTTGTCGGAATAAATTTCCATTGTCTTAAAGTGGAAAGGATCTGCCCAACCTGTAAGTCCCGGCGTATCAAGCATTTTTTTATAAACTTTGTCCAAAGCGTCTAAATCTGCGCGATTTGAAACACATTCAATTTTCGACACAGAAATTTTATCAATGTCAAAGTCGCGTATAAAATTTGAATACTCGACTTCAATTTTATGTAAAAACTCTTCAGCAGCCGGTGCATCTTTTTTTAAGTAAGTTTTCGGATAACTTTCTAAAATGTAGTTAATATTTTCAGCGTCGGCAATGTCGCAAACAGTTTTGGTTAAATTTTTGTCCAGCGCGTCTTTATAAATAATTTCGTCGTTCAAAAAAATCAACGCGCCATTACTAAGCACAAAGCCATCAAAGCCGAAATCTTTAAATTGCCGGTGAAGAAAAGCATAGGGTCTGCCGGTTGCGATAAAGATATAATTACCGTCCGCCTGCAGATTTTTTATAGCCTGTTGAACGCGCGGAGTAATTTCCGGAATACCTTCAGCTTTGCCAATCAGAGTACCGTCAATGTCAAAAAAAATTGCCTTGTTCATTTGTGTACCTCATTTTGATATTTTATGCGCAGTCGAACCAAAAGCAAGACAAGCCAAAGTCCGAAAGACACTGCATAAATTATTTGTATCCAGTCCATATTTGCAAAGTCAATTTGAAAACCAAACATAAAAATTGCTATTGCCAAAATCAAATAGTCTGAAAAGCCCAGCGATTTTTTTAAAAACTCAAGCATTTAAATTCCTCCATAATTTTGACGCGCCGCCTCAGCAGTGATAATTGCCACTGCGGTTGCAACATTTAAACTTTCTGCGCTGCCTGTCATTGGTATGTAGATTTTTTCAGTTGCGTCGGAAATTTTTGCTGAAACTCCTGCGCCTTCATTGCCGAATACAACTGCAGATTTTTTTTTGAAGTTGTGTTTGTAATAGCTTTTTGCTGTTTGATCTAAATCGGCGGCGGTAACTTCAAATTGATTTTCGCGCATCAGGTTTAAAAATGCTTTAGTCGAAAGTTCCAAAGTAGGCAGATTAAAAATTGCGCCCATTGTTGAGCGAACGACTTTTGGATTGTAAATATCAACTGTGCCGTCCAACAAAATTACAGCGCAATTAAAAGCCTCTGCCGTGCGCAAAATTGTTCCGACGTTGCCGGGGTCTTGTACGCCGTCAAGCGCGATTATAAAATTTTTCTGCAGAAGTTCGACAGGTTGAAAATTTTTTTGTTTTGCGATAATCATAATGCCTTGTGGAGTTATTGTGTCGCGGATTTTGTCGAAGTCTTGCGAAGGTATTTTATGCATTGTTGCGACTTTTTCAAGTTTTTTTACTAAACTTCCTGCGCGTGGTGTTTTTAAAAATTCTTCAGTGTAGAAACCAAATTCAATTTCGGCAGAATTGATTGCCATTTCGCAAAGTCGCATTCCTTCAGCAATAAAAAGTCCCAATTCTTCGCGGTGCTTTTTAATTTGAAGTTTGCGTGCGATTTTTATTTTTGAACTTGGCAAATTTTTATTATCTTCAATGACATTTTCGGTTGAGCCGAATTGTTTAAGTTCATTGGTATTTTTCATCAGCAGGCTTTTTTTTGCGGCAGTGAAGGCTAATTTGTCGCACCATTCATTAAAAGTATTGCCTGCATGTCCTTTAAGCCACTTGAAGTTGATATTTTTATCGGCAATTAGTTTATCAAGGGCTATCCACATTTCTTGATTTTGAACAGGTTTTTTTGCAGTTGTCAACCATCCGTTGCACTTCCAATTTTTCAACCAGCCTTTGACAATAGCATTTTGAACATAGGTACTGTCGGTGAAGATTTCTGCAGCGTCGCCTTTTTTTAGTTTTCTCAATGCGCTTATAACAGCCAGCAATTCCATGCGATTATTGGTAGTATCTGCGCTGCCGCCGGAAATTTCTTCGCGCTCGCCTGTTGCATTGTCAATAATAATTGCTGCCCAACCGCCCGCGCCGGGATTGTTCAAGCAGGAGCCGTCAGTATAAATTGTATATTCTTTCAATTGAATCACTCCTCTGCGAATAAAAATAGCGGAGCAGCTTAATAGCTATTCCGCTCGCAATTTATAAATTTCTATCGACGGCAATAGCGATGTCGATTTTGTGACCGCCACAGTCCATTTCGATTGTCAGGTATTGTCCGTCGCTGATTTTTAAGCTAAAACCTTCGCCGACAGTCAAACTTGGCGTTGAAATATCGACTTCAAGTTCCAGGTTTGTTAAGTTTGTTGCAGTGTTGGCGGTAAGCATATTTGACAGTTCTGAAATTGCACTTTGCGCCATTTGGTCAAATTCGGTAATAGGCATTCCCATCATCATTGTTGACGCAATAAATTTAGCAGTATCTTCGCGCATGTTATAGACAACATTGCCGCGAATTTGTTTAGTAAAGCCGACCATAACGACAACACCTTTGCTGACAGCGTTTTTGTCTGAGAGGAAAACTTTCGTGCGCTTTGGTGTTGGAAAGCCAATTTGCGGCATTACGGTTATAAATGCGTCAATGAACGGATTCACGAGTTTTGCATCCACGTTATCAATCTCCTTCCGCGAAACCGACATTTACGCAAATGTCGCCTAAATCTGTTTTTGCTGTGATTTTAAAAGTTGTCATCTTTGGACTTGCAATTTTAATCCCATTGCCGCAAATTGTGCCCGGCGGAGTGATTCTGAGTTCTTTGTCTTTGAAGACATCGTTGACATTTGAAACGCCACGACCAATTATTATATTTGCTGCTTCTTCGACAGCGTCGTTGTATTCGTCCTCAGTGATTTCGTCCGTGCCGAGCATAGTTTGACCGAACTTGTGCATTGTGTCCATTGACATATAAGCAACAGCACGACCTGCAGGATTGCCTGTCAAACCGATAATTACAGCCACGCCGTCCACTTCCAGAAATTTTTTGTCGAAAAGTTCAACTGTCGGTTCAACTTTAAGCGCAACCATATTCAGCAGTCCATGACCCAGCGCATTGGCAAAAACCTTAGCGTAAGATTCGCGCAGGACGGCAACTCGGCTAACTTTTTCTTGACTTAGCATCATTAGCGTTTCGATAATTGTGTTTGTTCCGACAGGTTTTTGTAAAAATGCGCCGATTCCGACTTCGCGACCTTTGGCAATTAAATTTACATCTTTCATCGCGCTAATCATAACAATTTTGACACCGGAATCTAGGGCATGAATCCTGCGGCTACATTCTATTCCGTCCGCGTCCGGCAAGTTCATATCCATTGTAACAATTTCCGGATTGTATTCTTGGTAAAGCTTCAAAGCCTCTGCCGCATCTTTTGCCATTGCCACAACTTCAAAATTGGTTTTTGCAAGATGATTTGCCAAAATTGTTCGACTGACTTTGGAATCGTCAACAATCATTACTTTGACTTTTTCCACACATATTCACCCGCTTTTCTGTATCTTAAATTACTTCCGCTCTGATAAGTGCAAAAATATTTTAACAAATTTCAAAACGCACGGCAAGAAAAATTCCTGCCCTCGCAAAATTAACTTTCTAAAAATTCTATGCATTAAAATAAAATCCCTGCCTTGCAGGAAAATTTTTTTTCGTGCTGAAAGTTTACAGGTAAATTTTTATGCTTAGACTTTAGATTGAAAAGTCCAAAATCTAAATTCGACTGAAAGGAGAAATTTTTATGATAACTATTGAACAACTTGAAAAATTTGGCGTTGATACAAAAGAAGGCTTAACGCGTTGTATGAACAAGCCGGAATTTTATTTTAAAATGTTGAAGATGGGGCTTAATAATGACCAATTTGCAAAACTGCAAGACGCACTTGCCGCAAACAATTTAGATGACGCATTTGAAGCAGCCCATGCACTTAAAGGCGTACTTGGCAACTTGGCACTTACTCCGATTTATAAACCGCTTGCCGAAATGACAGAAATGCTCCGCGCAAAAAAATCAGCCGATTATGTAACCATGTATAAACCAATTTTGGAACTACGCGCAAAGTTAGTCGAACTTATGTAACTCCACTAAATAATCGGAGGTGATAATTTTGCTTGATTTTGAATCAGATTTTTATAAAAAAATATTTCAATCTTTGGAAAGCTGTGCTGTCTTAATGAAAGTCGGCGCGGACGGAAAATACTTTCCTGTCTGGTGTTCTAAGGAATTTGGCGAACTTATCGAAGGCACGGCGGAAGAATTTCTCCAAGCAGAAAGCAGCGGCAGTTTGGAAAATATACATCCTGATGACCGCGCAGAAGTTGAATATTTATTTCACAACAGAACAACGCGCACCGGCAAAAAAAATCTCAGAATACGCCGCAAGACACTTAAAAATAATTGGCTTTGGCTTGATGTGCATTATGCTTTTGTTGACTCCTACGCCTACATCAGCTATTCGGATATCACGCCAATTAAGGACGCTGAACAACGCGCAAAGAAACTTTACCACAATGTCAGCACCGAACTTGAAAATTTGTCTAATGAAAGTTTAACTTCATTGCGCTTGAACTTAAGCAAAAACACTGTCGAAGAATGTCGCGGCACCGAAATTTTTAATGTCGATGTTAGCGGAATGAAAATTTCAGACAACTTTGCCGAACGCTTAAACTCACTACCGATTGAAAGCGACAGAAAAAAATTTGCAGAAAAATTCAGCCTAGAAAATTTGCTGCAAAGTTATCGCAACGGCGAAACTGTTTTGAAAGAAAATTTTTTCAGCCAACGCCCTGATGGCAGAAAGTGCTTTGTTGAATATCATGTGACTTTAAGCCGCGACCCTGAAAGTGGTGATATTATTGCCTTTGCAAATGAACGCGACTATAACAATGAAAAAGTCAATGAAGTTATCCTGCACAAGTCGCTTGCCGAACAATATGACATGATAACTTACATTATTGACGGCAATTACGGCGTAGTTATAGGCAATTCAGAAAATATTAAGCGCGGAAATATTTTTCCACGTGAAAGGCAAGGCAGTTATGAAAAATATCTTGAGGAGCAGGTTAAGCCGGTTTTGACAGGTACGCCTGTTGAACGCAAAAATTATCTTACTGCGCTTGGTTTGGATAGAATTGAATCTGCCTTAGAATTGCGTGAGCCTTACGAAGTCAACATTGTTTGCCACATTGACGGCGAAATTTGTTATAAGCGTTTTGTGTTTTATTTGGTCGATAAGGCGGCGAAGTTTTATATTCTGCTAAAATCAGACACAACACAACTTCAACGCGCACAGCTTATGCGTAATGCACAACTGCGCGTCGCACTTGACAATGCAAATCAAGCTAATGTCGCTAAAACTGCTTTTTTAAGCAATATGTCGCACGAAATCCGCACGCCAATGAACGCTATTATCGGTCTTGACAGCATTGCGCTTAGCGAACCTGATTTGTCAGAACGCACGCGCGATCACTTGGAAAAAATCGGCGCAAGTGCGCGTCATTTGCTGAACTTGATAAATGATGTTTTGGATATGTCGCGAATTGAAAGCGGCAGAATGACTGTCAAGAATGAAGAATTTAATTTCGGCGATATGCTTGAACAAATTAACACAATGATTAGTGGACAATGTTCAGAAAAGCAGTTAAGTTACGACTGTCAAATTATCGGCAAAGTTGGTGAATTTTACATTGGCGATGTTATGAAACTTAAGCAAGTTTTGATAAATATTTTGTCCAATGCTGTTAAGTTCACCAATGCACCTGGCAATGTGACTTTTACAGTTGAAAAAATTGCTGAATTTGATCAACATTCTACGCTGAAATTTATAATTCAAGATACAGGTATCGGAATGGACGCAGATTTTCTGCCAAAAATTTTTGATGTGTTCAGCCAAGAATATTCCCACACAACTTCGGCTTATGGCGGTACAGGTCTTGGTATGCCAATTACAAAAAGCATTGTTGATATGATGAACGGCAATATCAGCGTCGAAACCGAAAAAGGCAAAGGTTCAACTTTCACTGTAAGTTTGACATTGCGCGATTCAGAAAATAAAACTAGCGCAAGATTTTTAGGTTTCAGTCCTGCCGACTTGAAAGTTTTGGTTATTGACGACGACCCAATAGCTTGTGAACACGCTAGAGTTGTTTTGGAAGAAGTTGGAACTTCAGCCGACATTTCTAATAATGGTCACGACGCGTTGGAAATGATTAAACTGCGCAAAGCACGCGGCGACGCTTACAATTTGATTTTTATTGATTGGCGTATGCCTGAACAGGACGGTATTTTTATTACGCGTGAAATACGCAAAATTATTGGCGACGACAGCGCGATAATTTTCCTGACTGCTTACAACTGGGACGAAGTTGAATCCGAAGCGCAAGAAGCCGGTGTTGACAGATTTTTAGCTAAGCCTTTGTTTGCGTCGAATGTTATGACTGAATTTACAAAAATCATGCAACAGAAAAATATTGCATTGAAAACTGAACGCAAATTGACTGATTTAACCGGCAAGAAAATTTTGTTGGCAGAAGATATGCTTGTTAACGCCGAGATTATAAAAGAACTGCTTAAAATGCGCGAAATGGAAGTTGACCACGCAGAAAATGGATTGCAGGTTGTTGAAATGTTTGCTAAATCTGAAGTCAATTATTACGACGCAATTTTAATGGACGTCAGGATGCCTGAAATGGATGGCTTGCAGGCAACTGAAAAAATCCGACAACTTGACAGAGCCGATGCTAAAACTGTTCCAATAATCGCGCTTACTGCAAATGCTTTTGATGAA
>CAJOPJ010000028.1 GCA_905236325.1 uncultured Selenomonadaceae bacterium | reverse complement strand
GACAAAGAAACTGTCATAAAAGCAGGAAAACTTTTCCCCGCCGGCTACATAAAAAAGCCTTTTGAACCAAAAGATTTAGTTCAGCGCGTCATTGTAACATTGGAACTCGGTAGCTGATTTTTTCTAATAACAAAAAAACCTCCGCTTGGGAGGTTATTTTTTATTTCAGCTGAAAAGTTGAAGTTTTTGTTTGCGCATATAAATATTCATCAAAATTGAAATCGCCAATATGTCGGTTGTTAATGCGCTAACGCCGTAACTCATAAGCGGCAGTGGTATTCCTGTGACAGGCATAATACCTGTTGTCATTCCGACATTGACAAGCACATGAAACGCCAGCATTGAAGTTATTCCGACAGCCAAAAGTCTGCCGAAAGTGTCGCTTGCGTCTTTGGCAATTTGAAAACCGCGCCAGAAAATTATCAAATACAACAGCAACAAAACAACTGCACCGACAAAACCAAGTTCTTCGCCGACGACTGCGAAAATAAAATCTGTGTGATTTTCCGGCAGAAAGTTCAGCTGACTTTGTGTGCCTTCAAATAAGCCTTTGCCAAACAAAAGACCAGAGCCGATTGCGATTTTGGATTGGATAATGTGATAGCCGCTTCCAAGTGGATCAACATTTGGATCTAAAAAAACCATTATGCGCATTTTTTGGTAGTCTTTTAAAAATTGCCAAAGCAGTGGCAATGAAGCTATTCCTGCAATACAAAGTCCAAATAAAATTTTCCAGCGTATTCCGGCAATTATTACCATACCGAAAAAAATTGCCATAAAAACTAATGAAGTTCCTAAGTCAGGTTGTTTAAGTACAAGCAAAAATGGCACGCCGATATAAGCAGCGATTGGAAGTAAATCTGACAGGCTGTTAAGTTGACCGACGCGATTTTCCAAAATCGACGCTAGGCAAATTATCATAATCAGCTTTGAAAATTCAGATGGCTGCAAGCTGATTGGTCCGATTTGTATCCAGCGTTGTGCGCCAAGTGCCGCATGACCAAACAACATAACCGCCGCCAACATTATCAAGTTGATTATGTAAAGTTGTTTGCCATATTGCGCCAAGCCTCGGTAGTCAAAATTTAAAAACAAAATTGCAATAATTACATTTAGCAGTGCGAAAATTCCTTGCCGCTGAACAAACCAATAACGCTCTTCGCCCGGCGTATTAACATGCGTTGCGCTGCTGATTACAATTAAGCTGTAAATTATTATTCCAATCGCCGCGAACAAAAGTACAAAATCTATTCGTCGCAAGGCGCGTTTTCTTTCCGCTGAAAGTATTGCCAAATTTATCAAGTCCTTTATCTGACTATTGATTGATGATTTCTGACTTTTTGATTTTCAGTTCGACAGTAAATTTAGTGCCGACATTGAGTTCTGAATCGACAAAAATTTTGCCGTCGTGGAGTTTTAAAATTTCAGTGGCAATTGCCAAGCCAAGACCATTGCCGCCCATTTCGCGACTGCGAACTTTATCGACGCGGAAAAATCTGTCAAAAATTCTTTCCTTGTCCTCCGGTGCAATACCGATACCGCTGTCTTGCACAGAAAAAATTACATTGCGTTCATCTGTAGCTTCAAGTCGCACAATGACTTTTCCGCCTTCAGGTGTGTATTTTATTGCGTTGTCAACCAGAATCAAAATCAGCTGTTTAATTTTTTGTTCATCAGCAACAAGTGTAACTTTGCGAAAGCCTTCGCCGATTAGTTTGATATTTTTTTTCTCGGCAAGCGGTGTCATCATTCGCACATTTTGTTCAAGTAATTTACCTAAATCCAGCTTTTGAAATTTAACTTTCAAAGCATTGTTGTCGCTGCGTGCAACCATTAACAAATCGCTGACCAATTTTGACATTTTTTTGACTTCGCTTTTAACATCCTCAATAATTTCTTTCAGGAATGGTTCTTGAATTGAAGGATCCGACAACAATAAATCAGCCGATGCCATAACAACTGCGAGCGGCGTTCTAAGTTCATGCGACGCGTCAGCCGCAAATTGTCTTTGCTTGTCATATGCTTCCTTCATTGGCAAAATTGCGCGTCCTGCCAAAATATAGCCGACTATCGTTGCCAAAATGAGCGCAAATATTCCCAAGAAAACAAGCGCGTAAGTTGCTTTTTGCAAACCGGAATATAAAGCTGTGACATCTTTGCCGACATAGATTGTTTGTTCCATTCCGGCAATGCGAAAATTTTTTGCAGTCATCATTACGCTTGTCATTCTGCCGGTTTCATTTGGATGAGCTATGACTTCAATTTCGCCATTTGCAATTTTTTCCGGCGACATTGAATCCAAAATAAAAGGCTCAATTCTGAATGAGGCGCGTACAAATTGCAAAAGCTGACCGTCCGCACTGAAAATATAAAAAAATAATCTGTCATTGATATTTTTATAAAAGCGCGTTTCATCAAAAGCAGCATTTGGGTGTTGAATTTGATAAGCCTGTGCCTCAGCGATTGAATCTGCCGCGTCCGAAAGTTCTTGTGCTTGTTCGGAAAACATTGACCAATCCATTGTCTTATGAACAACAAAAATCAAGACAAACATAAAAATTGACATTATCAGTGAATAAACCAGCGTCAATCGAAGTCTGCTGCTTTGGAATATTTCCATTGAAAATCTCTAGTCCTAACTAAACAACTTAAGCTTCAAGTCTGTAGCCGATACCGCGAACAGTTTTAATTGCGATGTTGCCGTCAACTTCATTCAGTTTTTTGCGCAAAATTTTCATGTAGGAATCAATATTGTTTGAAGTAATATCGCGCTCAAGCCCCCAAATTCTGTCCAAAATAATATCACGCGGCACAACAACGCCTAAATTCTGCGCCAACAAATCAAACAATTGAAATTCACGCGGCGAAAGTTGAATAACTTGATTTTTTTTCTTGAGGATTTTTGTAGTGCGATTCAGTGTGAAGTCGCCAATTTCCACAACTTCCTGCTGAATTTTTTGCGTACTGCGACGACCAAGCGCACGCAGTCTTGCAAGCAGTTCATCAAATTCAAAAGGCTTAACTAAATAATCATCTGCGCCGGCGTCCAAGCCTGTAACTCTGTCTTCAAGTGAATCTTTTGCAGTAAGCATTAAAATTGCTTTTTCATAACCATCTTCGCGCAGTTTTCTGCAAGCATCAATTCCGGAAACATTTGGCAACATCCAATCCAAAATTAAAATGTCGTACTCGGAATACATTGCGTATTCATAAATATCCGCGCCATTAGTTATCCATTCAACTTGAAATTTTTTTTGCGTCAACATGTATTCAACTAATCTGCCAAGTCTTTTATCATCTTCCGCAAGTAAAATTCGCATCACATTATCAAGTCCTTTCAATTAGTTACTAGATTATACATTATCAATTATCAATTATCAATTTTTAATTATTATTACCAGCCTTTTGGATTATTCCAAAATCCCGGCGTGAACAAAACCAAAACAGTAAAAATTTCCAATCGGCTAATGAACATAAAAAAGCACGCCGCCAGCTTGCTTAAATTTGGCAAAAGCGCGTAAGTTGAAGTTGCGCCTTCAATGCCAAAACCGGGACCGACACTTGCCATTGTCGAAACGCTGACAGAAATTGCATTTACAAAATTTATGCCGTCAAACATCATCACAAACGCAAAAATTATATCGCAAACAACTATTGCAAAAAAAAATTTTGCCACGCCATAAACAACTTCTTCATTGATAACTTGACCATTCAACTTGACAGTGTTAATCAGTTGCGGATGCAATTTTTGGCGAACAATCAGCCCGACAAATTTAAACAACAAAATTATTCTGGCAACCTTCAAGCCGCCGGCAGTTGAACCTGCACAGCCGCCCAAAAACATTGTCATCATCAAAAACGCCTTGCTGATTGGCGGATAAGTATCAAAATCATACGCTACAAAGCCTGTTGTTGAACTTAAACTTGCAACGTGAAAAATTGCGCCGCGAATTGAATTTTCAATAGAAAAATCCATTTCAAAAAACAAATCCAGCGCAATAATCAAACTCACAACAGAAATTATTTGCAGGTAAACTTTAAATTCTGTGTTGCGAAAAATCACTCCGATGCCGCGTCTTGAAGCAGTTGCATACATTGCAAAACTGCCGCTTGACACAATCATAAAAAACGCCATGCAATACTCAAGATAAGCATTGCCGTATTCGCCGACAGTGCCATTATAAATTCCATAGCCGCCTGTTGCAATGGTTGTCATTGCGTGATTGATTGCGGCGAAAATATTCAATCCACACAAAAAATAACTGAACGCACAAATTAAAGTCAACACAACATAAATTTTAAACAGTGCCTTTGCGTTGTCGCGGATTCTTGGCATTTGCCTATCTTTAGTTGGTCCTGTAGTTTCAGCACGCAAAATAAACATTGCGCCGCGTCCGAACTGCGAAAGTATCGCCATAAAAATTACAACAATACCAAGTCCGCCAATCCAGTTTGAAACGCTGCGCCAAAGCAAAATACTGCGCGGCAAAACTTCTACATCTTCAAAAACAGTTGCGCCGGTGCCGCTGAAACCGGCAAATGATTCTGTCAAGCTGTCGATTAAATTTAAATAGCCTCCGGCAAGATATGGCACAGTGCCAAGAATCGAAACTAAAAGCCAACCAAGTCCTGTAATTGCAATTCCGTCGCGCACGCCGATATTATCTTTGCCTTTTAAACCGCCGAAACGCTCAAGTTCAAATGTAACCGCCACGCATAAAAAAATCGACAGCAAAAAAGCCGCCGCGCCGCCTGTTTCTTCAGCAAAAGCCGCAAGCAAAAATGATGGTATCATTGCCGCGCCGGTGAATAAAGTTAAATATCCCAGCAGTCCTGCCGTAATTCTCTTGTTCATGATTTTAATTAACTTCAGAAATTTTTTGCAAAAAGTTGCCCACAGTCAGAAAAAAAGCCGACGCTGAAAACATCGACTGACTATTTTATTTACAAAAATTTAAGCTACAAGTTCATAACCTGCGTCGGAAATTACTTTTGCAAAATTTTCTGTGGAAATTTCTTTGTCTGAAGTAACTTCGGCGCAATTTTTTTCCAAACTGACTTCAACGTCCGTCACGCCGTCCATTTTTGCAAGCGCGTCGTGAACATGTTTTACGCAATGTTGGCACATCATACCTTCAATTTTTAAAGTTTTTGTCATTTTTATTTCTCCTTCCAAATTTTGATTTATTTTAAAATTTTCAACCTCAACAGTCAAATTATTTTTTTCAGCAAAATTATTTTCAGTTCGCGCAACTTTGAAAAATTTCAGTCGCAAAGCATTTAACACAACGCAAACGCTCGACATACTCATTGCCGCCGCGCCTATCATTGGCGAAAGTTTTATTCCGAAACTTGGATAAAAAATTCCTGCCGCCAGCGGTATACAAATTATATTGTAAAAAAATGCCCAGAACAAATTTTGCTTGATATTTTTCATCACGGCGCGACTTAATTTTATTGCCGAAACTGCGTCTTGCAAATTATTTTTTACCAAAACTGCGTCCGCGCTTTCAATCGCAACATCAGTGCCTGCGCCAATCGCCATACCTAAATCTGCCTGAACCAACGCAGGCGCGTCATTCACGCCGTCGCCAATCATTGCGACTTTTTTGCCTTCGGTTTGCAATTTTTTTATTTCGGCTGATTTATCTTCCGGCAAAACTTCCGCAATGAATTTTTTTATTCCGACTTTTTCAGCAATATACTTTGCCGCAAATTTATTGTCGCCTGTCATCATTACAACTTCTACGCCTAAATTTTGAAAATTTTTTACTGCGTCGATTGAAGTATTTTTTAAAATGTCTGCAACTGCGATTAAGCCGAGCAATTTTTTGCCAGTTTTTACAAATAAAATTGTTTTTCCTGCATTTTCAAGTTCAATTATTTTATTTTGCAAAGTTTTATCTAAATTATTTTCAATTTTGCCGACAAAACAATTATTGCCGTCGATTTTGCCTTGAACGCCGCGTCCTAAAATTGCGTTGAAATTTTCAACATTTTTTGGTGAAATATTTTTTGTTTCTGCGTAATTTAAGACTGCTTTTGCAATTGGATGTTCAGAATTTTTTTCCAAACTCGACGCAATTTCCAACAAAAATTTTTCCTCAACGTCGAAAGTTATT
>CAJOPJ010000027.1 GCA_905236325.1 uncultured Selenomonadaceae bacterium | reverse complement strand
GAAGAAGGCGTTGCCTCTGCCGACGCGATTGTTTGCCTGACTGAGGACGACAGATTAAATTTAATGCTTGCGCTTTTGGCAAAACATCTTGGCGCAAAAAAAACTGTCGTGCGCGTTTACAGAACTGAATATGTTGATTTAATTGAAAAAGTCGGCGTTGATGTTGTAATTTCAGCAAGACTTCTGTCCGCCGGCGAGGTTCTGGCTTTTGTAAGGCGTGGTGGTGTTACGCGCGTTTCAATATTGGAAGGCGCAAAAGCCGAAACTGTCGAAGTCATTGTTCAAAAAGGCACAAAAGCTGAAGGCAAAAAGCTAATGGAAGTCGAACTGCCAAAATCTTGCCTAGTCTGTGCATATGTTCGCGGTAATAAAGCCTACATTCCAAATGGTCACACGGTCTTACTTCACGGCGACAAGATAATTTTATTTTGCTTGCGTGGTGCCGCTCAAGAAGTCGTCGGCTGGTTTACCAATGAACAGAGATTTATAATATAAAAAAATCTTCCGCTCGGAAGATTTTTTTTGCTTAAAAATTGTCTTTGTTTCGGAAGATAATTTTTTTGTTTAAAAATTGTTCTTGTTTTCTGAGTAAAGTTCAGGCAGAATCGCGGCTAAATTTGAAAATTCCTTGATGTTATGCGCAAACAAGCCGCGCGGAACTTCGATAGGAATTTTTATATTTGCAGGTAAAGTTTTTATAACCTTGCCCTCCACAATTCCAAAACCAATCCAAAATCGCGAAACAAATTCAACGCCGCCTTCAACTTGGTACCACTTGTGTGTCATTGCAGCAGCACAATCGCCATCGCCACAAGCGCAAACTAAAGACTCACAAAATTTTGTGCCGATAATTTTTTCATCATAACCAAAATCTTTCGGACGCTTAAAATGCAAAATCAAAGGCATAGGTCCTGCGCCAATATCTTCCAAAATGTAGTGATTCACGCCCCAAGTTTTTTGGCTGAGCGGAACATTTTTGTCGCAAACATAAGCCACATTATCAGCACGCGCAAAATAGTGGTCTTCGGAGTCCCAAACTTTATAACGCAAATCTGAAGCTACGCTGTGCCAACCAAACCACCAATCAAGCATTGTGCCTTCAACATTTGGCATAAAAGTTTCATTGCAAACAAAAGCCGTGCCGTCAGCCATAATTCCATAGCCAATTTGACAAAAATTTTTATCTTCGCCGGCAAGATATAAATTTTTTTGGTCGAATGAAACTGCAGGAATTTCTGAAGGTTTATCAAGCAACGCAATTTTTTCTGCAGGAATTTCCGCCATATCGCGTTCAAAAAATTTGTAGTACCTCAAAGACTTTTCTTCGGCAGTCACGCCAACTTTTTTACCTGTGATTAAGTTCATAAAAAATTCACACTCCTGAAAAAATTTTCTGTAAATTTTTAACTAAAAATGTTATACTGCGAAAAAATTGAAAATTGTAAATTGGAAAGGTGGAAAGTTAATTATGTTCAAAAGGATTTTAATTGCCAATCGCGGCGAAATTGCCGTGCGAATCATTCGCGCTTGCAAGGAACTTGGAATTGAAACTGTTGCAGTTTATTCCGACGCAGACAAAAACGCCCTACATACGCAAATGGCGGACATGAGTTGCCGAATCGGACCGGAAGACGCATTTGAAAGTTATCTCAACCGCGAGGCAATCATTTACGCCGCTTACAGCACTGAATGTGACGCAGTGCACCCCGGCTATGGCTTTTTGTCCGAAGACGCAGATTTTGCAGGAATGGTAACTGCGAACGGTATGACTTGGATTGGACCTTTGCCGGAAACAATCGCACTTGTCGGCGACAAAGATGCTGCGCGTGCTGCGATTGAACCTTCAGGAATACCAATGGCTAAAGGCTCTGCGCCGCTTACTGATAACAATATGGCACTTGCGGCGGCGTTGGAAGTTAAATATCCTGCAATATTAAAACCTGTTAGCGGCGGCGGCGGCAAAGGTATGTTCATTGTTCACGACGAAGGCGAACTCAAAAAAGTTCTGCAGGTTGTCGATGTAACCAAAACACGCTATTATTTTGAACATTACATTGAACGCTCAAGACATATCGAAGTGCAGATTATGGCAGATAATTTCGGTGAAGTTATTCACCTTGGCGAACGCGAATGTTCAATTCAACGCAGAAATCAAAAACTTTTGGAAGAGTCGCCTTCAGTTGCTTTATCTGAAGAAATGCGCGACAGAGTTGGTAAATTGGCAGTTGCGGCGGCTAAATCTGTTCACTACTCAAGCATTGGAACTGTTGAATTTTTATTGGACTTAGCAACGCATGAATTTTATTTTATGGAAATAAATCCGCGCGTGCAAGTTGAACACGGAATTACAGAAGCAATTACAGGCATTGATTTAGTCAGAACGCAAATTGAAATTGCCGCCGGTGAACCATTAAAAATTTCACAAAAAGATGTTCACTTTACAGGTCACGCAATTGAATGTAGAATCAACGCAGAAGACCCTGAAAATAACTTCCTGCCTGCGCCAGGCAAAATTGATTTTATGCATGAACCTTCAGGACCGCGTGTAAGATTCGACAGCGGCGTTACTGCAGGTCTTTCGATTGAGCCTTACTATGATTCACTGATTGCCAAAGTCATCGTTCACGGCAGAACGCGCGGCGATGCTATTAAAATTATGGAACGTGCGCTGAATGAATTTATCATTGAAGGCGAAGACATCAAAACTACAATTTCACTGCACCAGCGCATTTTGGCTGATAATTATTTCCGCACAGGCAACATTGATACGCAATTTATAAATAAGCGTCTGCCAATTTATGCGCAAGAACCACGCAAACTTTCGCTCAAGGAAAAATTGAACTTAAAAACAATGCTGAGCGAAAATTTGACTACGGTTTTTGATGCCGGAATGAATGATTTTGAAGTTTAGATTTATCAGCTTGCCAAAACTTCAACGCCGGTTTCGGTAATCAAGATAGTTTTTTCCCACTGCGCCGAAAGGCTGCCGTCTTTTGTGCGGACTGTCCAATCATCAAATTTATCGACATAAACTTTTTTGCCGCCAAGATTTATCATAGGCTCAACAGTCAAACTCATACCAGGAACTAACAACATACCAGTTTCAGGGCGGCAGTCGTGGCTGACAAAAGGCTCAAGATGAAATTGTTTTCCGCAACCGTGACCGCCT
>CAJOPJ010000026.1 GCA_905236325.1 uncultured Selenomonadaceae bacterium | reverse complement strand
CTGAAATTCTTCTTCCGGCGGTTGATAAGGATCTGTCACCGAACACAAAAATAAATCTTTGCCGGAATATTTTTGCGGATTTTTAATCTTTGACCAATGCTTAACGTCCAAAAATTCGCCCCAAGTTTCGGCGTGATTGGTGAAGCGTTTCATAAAACTTGCATAACAATATTTGCAAGCATGAGTGCAACCGACGTAAGGATTCACAGAAAAATCACCGACAGGCAAATTAGATTTAGTCAAAATATTTTTTGTTTCAATGTGCTTGATGATAATTTCAGTCATTTTCATTCTTCAAAATCAATTTTCGTGCGGCGAATAAACATTACAGCCGTAGCAACCGCAACTATCGCCAACAGCAAATAAATCGCCGTAAAACCTATCAACGTTATAAAAACTTCACCGCTTGTTAAATTCGGACTGATTGCCTCTGCCGTCCTCTGCAGTCCTACAACTATCCAAGGCTGACGACCTGCTTCGGCTATGTACCAGCCTACTGAATTTGCTATGAACGGCAACGGCAGTAACAACGGCATAAATTTCAGACAGCAACAAGCTTTGAATTTTTCCTCAAACAAAAACGCTCCAACGCCTGTGACAAAAACTATGAACAACAACACGCCGCCAATTCCTACCATTGCGCGAAAACTCCAGAACATACCTTTCACGTCGGGAATATAATAACCGTTGCCATATTTTTGCATATATTCTTTCTGCAAGTCGTTAATGCCCTTGACTTCGCCGCTGAAAGAATTGTACAGCATAAACGTAAACAGTTTCGGAATCGCAATTTCAGAATCATTGCGTCCTGCGGCTTGATTTATGTCGGCTACAACGGCAAACGGCGCAGGGTCTTCAGTTTCCCAAAGTGCCTCAAATGATGCAATCTTCATGGGATTGGCTTCAGCTAAATATTGAGTGTGCAAATGTCCGCTGCCCATAACGCCGAAAACTCCCAGCAATGTGAACAAAATCGCACGACGCATTGTCCGCAAAAACATTTCCTGCGATGCTCTGTCGGTTGCAATTTTCCACGCACTCACAGTTATAACCAAAAAGCCTGCAGTCGTTATTCCTGAAAAAAATGCGTGCGTATATTCGCCAAGCACATAGTGATTAGTCACCAAGTCAAAAAAACTTGTCATAACTGCGCGACCGTCCTCAATTTCATAGCCGACAGGGTGTTGCATAAAACTGTTGGCAACCAAAATCCAGAACGCCGACAAATTACTGCCGAATGCCACAAGCCTAATACAAGCGCAGTGCATCTTTTCGCTGAGTTTGTCCCAGCCGAAAATCCAAATGCCTATAAATGTCGATTCAAGGAAAAATGCCGTCAAAGCCTCAAGCGCAAGCGGAGCTCCAAAAATATCACCCATAAACCTTGAATATTCCGACCAGTTCATACCAAAATGAAACTCTTGCACAATTCCCGTCACAACGCCCATAGAAAAGTTGATTAAAAATATTGTTCCGAAAAATTTCACCAACTTTTTCAACTTAACGCGCTCTTCGTAACTTTCGCCGTGAATATACCACATTTCAAGCAACGCAACAAAAATCGACAAGCCTAATGTTACAGGCACGAATAAAAAATGATACACTGTCGTTATTGCAAACTGCAACCGCGATAAAAATATTGTGTCCATAAATCAGCCCTCCAAAATTTTTTATTTTTTTGCTTTTAAATTTGTTTGTTTAATTCTGACGGCGAGTAAAGAATTATTTTTATGAACTAACAAAAATTCAATCCCGTTCAAATGACTGTATGACTGAATTATTTTCATTAAAATTTTCCTTCCATTCTCTCGGAATTTGTGCAACTTTATCTGTCGGTTTCGGAACATAAATTTTTTGATAAATCGGTCGCGTTATCAAATTGCCTTCCAATAATTTTTTTATGCGCTCCATTCCAATTTTATGATATTCAGAATTTAATTCAGTTCCGTAAGCCGCACGATTATTTTTTAATGCCGCAATTAAAGTTGAGGCAACTCCGGCAAAAGGATCGTAAACAATTTCATTTTCATTCGTCAAAGCCAAAACACAACGCTCAACCAATTCAACAGGATATTGGCATGGGTGATTTAATTTTTCAGGGTGATTTGATTTCACGTTCGGAATTTCCCAAACTTTACAATCCCAAT
>CAJOPJ010000025.1 GCA_905236325.1 uncultured Selenomonadaceae bacterium | reverse complement strand
TAATTATAACATTCGATTTATCAATTTCTTCATTACTGCTGCCATGATCCAATTCATATTTCATTCTCTTGTAATGATTATAAGCCGCCACTGAAAGAATTTTTTTAGCCGTCTCTTGCTTAATAATAAATTCATCAAGATATTTTTTTATAACATGCGGCTTATTTTTTTCCAAAAGCGTGCCCAGTGTGCTATTAAAATTTTTTTTAGTTTGCTTATTGACTTCAACTTCATTCTGCACGATATAATTGTTAATTTCTTTAATGCAATTTTTGCAAACGCCAAAACCTGCGTTAGGATCCAAAATCGGCATATCAAATTGAGTTTGAATTTTAATGCGCCTTCCACAAACACTACAAATACAACTTCCCATTGCCATAAAATTATTTGCTCCTTCACTTTTAAATAAATTCTTGCAATAAAAAATCACAGCGTGTATAATACACCCTATCTTGTTGCAACGTCAAATTTTTTTGCGTGGCAGAGTTTAATTTTTTTGTTTGGAGGTTTTTTAGTTGAAAGAAAATATTCACCCTAAATACTATGAAGCAACTGTTGTTTGCGGTTGCGGAAATACTTTCAAAACCGGTTCTACAAAACAGGAACTGCGCGTCGATGTTTGCTCAAAATGTCATCCTTTCTTCACCGGTCGCCAACGCGATGTTAAAGCCGGCGGTCGCATTGAAAAATTCAACAAGCGTTACAAAAAATCCTAAAAAAATTGCCTCTTGCAGTTACTTCGCTGCAGAGGCTTTTTTATTTTGTTTACAAAAATTCTCCACTTCGATATAATTTATAGCAAATTTTTAGACAGGAAGTTTTGGCATTGAGAATAAAATTATTTTTTTTGGTAGACTTGCTGACAACAGGAATTTTTGCCGGCTATACTTACGCTGAGCGCGGAATTGACGCGGCATTTGCAGTAGGGCTGGCGATTTTTATTGCATTTTCTCCAATTTGCCTGATTTTAGCAAGTCCTGTAGTTTTAAGATTGGCTGGTCGCGCCATTGAAGCTGAACAAGTTAAACTTACAAATCTAAGTTCAATTTTAAATTTGGCGGCGATTGATGTTGTTTCAATTCCACTAAACAGATTTTTAACTGACGGCGAATATTTTATAACAGATTTAGTTCCTGAAGGCTTTTCGCAACAGTCGCTGTTATCTTACGCCGCGTCAGCCGAACAAAATTCAAATCATCAACTTGCACGCACGATTTATGACAGCGCAGTTCACCGCAATATGCGTATTCAAAATATCGCAGCCTTTCATGAAATTCCAGGTCAAGGCGTTGAAGCTTTAATCAACAGCTCACCAATTCGCGTCGGAAATCCTTACTGGGTAACTGCGCAAAGTGTTTCGGCAAGTGCCGAACTTTTCACTAAAGCAGATCAACTTGCTGTTCATGGAAAAATTCCGCTGTTTGTAAGTTTAGGCTCAATGGTACGCGGAATTATTGCCTTGCGCGACGAAATTAAATCTCAAGCGCGTGAATTTCTTTCCGTGCTAAAAAAATCTGACATTGAAATTTTAATTTTGACTGCGCTAAATAAAAAAACCGCAAAGTCAATCGCAAAAAATTTCAACCTTGAGGACAATCTGCGCGCAAATTTAACGCCGGAAGACAAAGCGCGTGAAGTTCAAATTTACCGCGCCAAAGGTCACAATATAGCCTTTATCGGCAATGAATTTCGCGATTTGCCTGCTCTTGTCAATGCTGATGTTTCTGTTTTGTTGAATGAAGGCAATAATTTTCAGCTAAATGAAAACGCCGGAATTCAACTTGATTTTGAAATTCCGACGTTAGAAAAATTTTTAATTATTCGCGACATTGCCGTCCGCGCAGTAAAAATCATCAAGCAGAACAAAATCATTGCTTATCTGTCTTGGATTTTACTTGTGCCACCGGCTGTATTAATGGTTTTTGAAAATCCGCCGATACCATTCCACCCGATAGCCTCAGTTGCGGGAGTTTTAATTTTTACAATGCTGATTTTGATTAACTCAATGCGTATGAAAAATCAGCCTGCCAAATCGACAACTGAACCGCGCAAATCTTCTTTACTGGATTTATGATTGTGTTTCATTTGCGTATGCGTAACTCCGCCGGCAACAAAAACTCTGCCACATTCAGGACAAATATCATTGTGCAAAGTCACAGTGACGCTTGCGACTTCGCCTTCGCCATTGCGTTCTTTTTCATAGGCATTGGCAACATGTTCATGTTCATGCCCTAAAACAACAGTTGCCGCGATTGAAGGCGAAATATGCATCGGTGTTTTAAAGCTGACATCATTTTCGTCCGAGCCGTCTTGATATTTTCTGTTGGCGCAAGTTTCACATTCAGCCGGCGAAGATTTTTTGCCAAGTGCTTTATGCGTTGACGCGCCTGGATTTAAAATTACGCCGTGCGTATTACCTGCTGCGTCAGTATCGTCGTCCTTGTTGAACAAATTAAAATCAATCGGCGCATAACCACTTTCCTGTGCGTTTTTGAAAAGTTTGCTGACTTCTTCCGGAACGCTTTTATTTTGCCTGTCATCTGGTTGAAAATTATTTTCTTGCGTAGAATTTTTTTTAGACAGCTGAAAATTTTCCACGCGCCATTCAGGTTGTAATCTTGAATTAACTTTCCACCTTTCCACCTTAGCACCTTCCAACTTAGTACAGTGGATATTTTTTACAAAGCGCGGCTACTCTATCGCGTGCTTGTGATTTTTTAGTTTCATCTTCAGGACTATTCAAAACCAATGCAATGATATCGGCAACTTCAGCCATATCATCTTCCTTAAAGCCGCGCGTTGTAAGCGCAGGACTCCCAAGACGCAAACCACTTGTAACGAAAGGACTAAGCGGCTCAAATGGAATTGTATTTTTATTTGCGGTGATATTAACTTCGTCCAAAACATTTTGTGCGACTTTGCCTGTAATATTTTTTGAAGTCAAATCAACCAACATCAAATGATTGTCAGTGCCGCCGCTAACAATTCTGAAACCGTCCGCAGTCAATTTATCTGCAAGAACTTTTGCATTTTTAATAACCTGCGCGGCGTAGTCTTTAAATTCAGGTTGCAAAGCCTCACCAAGCGCGACGGCTTTTGCGGCGATAACATGCATTAAAGGTCCGCCTTGAATACCGGGAAAGATTGCTTTATTAAATTGCTGTCCAAATTCAGCGTCTTTGCAGAGAATCATTCCGCCACGAGGTCCGCGCAATGTTTTATGCGTTGTAGTCGTGACAACATCGGCGTACTGCATTGGACTTGGATGCAGTCCTGCTGCAACTAAACCTGCAATATGCGCCATATCGACCATTAAATATGCGCCAACTTTTTTTGCAATTTCAGCAAAGCGTGGAAAATCCAAAGTCCTTGCATAAGCTGACGCACCTGCAACAATCAATTTTGGCTTATTTTCTACAGCAATTTTTTCAAGTTCATCGTAGTCGATAGTTTCAGTTTCCTTGCTCACGCCGTAAGGCACAATTTTAAAATATTTGCCGCTCATGTTGACAGGCGAACCATGCGTCAAATGTCCGCCGTCAGTCAAGTTCATACCAAGTACAGTATCGCCTGGCTTAAGCAATGCAAAAAATACAGCCATATTAGCTTGTGCGCCGCTGTGTGGTTGAACATTTGCATATTCTGCGTCGAAAAGTTTTTTAGCCCTGTCAATCGCAAGCTGTTCAACAACATCGACAAATTCGCAGCCGCCATAATATCTTTTACCCGGATAACCTTCGGCGTACTTGTTGGTAAGTACAGAGCCTTGCGCCTCCATTACTGCCTTGCTTACAATATTTTCCGACGCGATAAGCTCAAGTTTATTGCGCTGGCGGTTAAGTTCATTTTCCACAGCCTCAAAAACTGCACTGTCTTTTTTCAAGTCCTCAAGTAAATTCATTTAATCAACCTCCTATAACAAATTCGATAAAAGATTAAAACTAAACTAAACAAAAGTCAATGTTTTTATTACGCCAAAAGCAACTGAACTGTATTTGCCGCCTTCAGCAACTTCAAAGCCAAGCCTTGCAAATTCAGCACTGCGCGAATTTTCCTTAAGCACGACAAAATTTTTTGCAACGCGCTTGGCTTCCTGAATAGCTTCAAGACTGACAGGATCTTTATCTGCAACTGGTCGCAATGGTTTTATTGCTGAACTTTCATTCAATGCGTGGCGAAACATCGGATCAAAATAAACCACATCAAAACTATTTTCTGCCGCCGACTTCAAATAGTCAAAATAATCAGCAGTAATAATTTCGACGCGACGCATTGAATCAATCACAGCTTGATTGTCAGCAGAAAAATTTTTCATTCCATGACGCACAAGTTCAGCCAGCACAGGATTTTTTTCCAGCGCGATAACTTTGCCTTCTTTGCCGACTGCAAAACTTTCAACAATTGCGTCGCTGCCAAGACCAAGTGTACAATCTAAAATTTTCATTCCAAGTTGAATTTTTGTAGCGTCAATCAATCTGTCACTCAAACCACGACGCAGATTTTTTATTCGCAAATGTGCTGTACTTGGGTGAAAAAATAATTCGCCGTTCTCAGTCAAGAGATTTAGCGAATTATTTTTTGCTATTAAGATATTTTCAGTTTGATAAATTTGCTTTAATGCGTTGGTTGAAAAATCTTTACGCTCCACAAATTCAAGTTCAAGTTTATTTGCAATTTCACGCGCCAAATTTTCTGAAGTTTTATTTGGCTTTCGCGCAGTCGTCACTATATATTTTTTCAACTTTCCAATTCCTTTGCCGAAGTTTTTAAATTTTGCGGCGCGTCCATTTTGAACAAAATTACATAAACCATAACAAACATACCAAGCACGATTGCAACATCAGCAATGTTAAATACAGGCCAACTTTTGAAGTCCAAAAAGTCCACAACTAAACCACTTTGCACGCGGTCGATTAAATTTGCCGTTGCGCCGCTTACTAAACTTATTGCGCCGAACTTTAAAACATTTTCTTTGCGCGGGATTTTTGGATAGAAATATGTTGCCATAACTATCAAAATTGCGCCGGCAATCAAGAAAAATATACGCTGATTTGGCAAAATTCCAAAAGCTGCGCCGGGATTCAGTACATAGGTTATGTGGAAAAAATTTTGCACGATTGGAATTGATTCGCCGGGCACCATTGTTGCAACGATTTTTGCTTTAACAAATTGATCCAGTGCGACTATTGCCAAAAACAAAATTTTGTCCCAATGCACCATCAAAACTACAAAAAAAAGTTCGACTGCCAGTAAAATTTTTTTCAGAAATTCAATCATTCTATCAACTCCATGAAAAAATCATTCTGCAGATTTTTTTATCGGCTTGAAAACCATAGTTTTATCCAAATCTTCCTCCGAAGGCGCAGGTTTTTTTTCGGCTGAAACTTTGTCAGATTCAGTTTGTTTAGATTCAGTTTGTTTAGATTCTGCGTAAGTGCGCGTATTTGAAAAAACTTTTGCAGGTTTAACTTCGGCTTTCTTTTCAGGTTCAGGCTTTGTTACAACCTGTGAAACTTTTTCAATCACAACCTCATCTTCAGGTTCAACTTTTTTGGTTTGAGGTTTTGCTGAATTTGTTGTGGCGATTTTATTTTCGGATTCGATTTTTGCAAGTGAAGCTTTTAATTCTGCCAAGTCGTCTGTGTGAGGAACTGAAGTTAAAAGCTGGGAAGTTACTGCAAGTTCAGATTCCAATGCAGTGCGAACTTTAAGCAGGAAGGAATTTTTTTCGCGCACAATTTTATCATATTCATTAACAATGATTTTAAGTTTGTGTGCTGCGTCGTCCAAAAGTCTTTTTGATTCAAGCTGTGCCTGCTCGCGGATATTTTGCGTTTCCTGCATTGTATTGTTGTAAATATTTTGTGTATCGCGTGCGGCTTGTTCGCGCAGTTCATTGGCTGATTTTTTTGCATTGGACAAAATTTCATCAGCAGTTTTTTGAGCGACGCTTAAAGTATCCTGCAAATTTTTTTCAAGTTTTTTGTAATTTTCGACTTCTTGATTATTGAGGTTGAGTTGGTCGCGCAATTTATCATTTTCGCGCAGTGTTTTTTCATAATCAACAACAATTCTGTCTAAAAATTCATCGACTTCATTTTCGCTGTAGCCGCGAAATGTCTTTTTAAATTCGCGGTTATGAATTTCCATTGGCGTAATCACTTTAAATATTTCCACCTTTCAACTTATCGCTAATTAAATGTATCTTTTCAACAAAACTCCAATTCTTCCTTTTTTTGTTTGCCCTGTAATTTCTGTAACTTCAAGGCGACCTCTGCCACGCATACTTAAAACATCGCCTTGCTTGATTGTTTGCGAAGCATTTTTAACTGTCTGCCAATTCAGCTGAACTTTTTCTGCAGAAATATCTGTAGCCGCCTTACTGCGACTCATTCCAAAACCTGCCGCTGCGATTGAATCGGCACGGAGTGAGGCAACTGTTGCGCGAATTTCTTTGACGCGCTCTTCTTTCGGCTCAATATTTTCAAGTTCATCAAGCGTAGTTTTTACAGCTACAGTTCCAATTTGCGTTAAGTTCATCACAAAAAAATCAGCCATTTTTTTATCAACAATAATCCTTGCAAAATCTTTTGTCGCAATAATGTCACCGACAATTTCGCGTTCAAGACCAAGACCTAAAACTGCGCCCAAACAATCCCTGTGACTAAGTCTTGCAAAGTTACCATTCCATTCAGCCTTGACAACTGCAATTTCAAAAGCAGACGTGCCTTCAAAGTCTTCGTGACAAAATGCAGCGCGTTGACGTTCTGCGCCGAAAAAGCCGCCGTCAAATTCAACTTTCAAATCCAAGCTGTTGGCGATTGTATTTGCCATTTCCTGCTCAAATGGCGAAAGAAAACCGCTCAGTTTGTATTTGTGATTTTTTGTAGCCTGCATTGCGAAGTCTATAAGTTTCACTGCTGATTTTTCGCCTTCAGTGCCTTTGTAATAGCGTATAATTTTTTCCTTAGCGTCCAAAAAAAAACTTCCTTTCATTATTTCCGGCAACTAACGACCGAAGACTAAATTTTTAATTTTTACAGCAATGCTTTCAACAGAGGCACCAAAGACAACTTGGATAGCATTACCTATGCGAAAAAAGCCATGTGCGCCCAATTTTTTCAATTCAGCTTCATTGACTTTATCAGCGTCCTTTAAGACTAAACGCAAGCGCGTTGCGCAATTTGTAATCGACATAAAATTATTTTCGCCGCCGAGATTTTTTATAATCAGCGCAATTTTTTCATCTTCAGACACTTTTTTATATACATCTACATAATCAGTATTGCGCCCAATAGTATTTAGATTAAATTCCTCAATCGCGTAAACAAAAATAAAATAATAACCTACGCCAAACAGCAAGCCGACAGGAATAATCATTGCGGGATTGGTTGAAATGCCCCAGTTCAAAATATAATCAATAACTCCGCCTGAAAAACTTGTACCGACATGAATACCAATATAGTCGCAAATTGCCATTGAAAAGCCGCATAAAACAGCGTATATAAAATAAAGTTCCGGCGCAAGGAACATGAATGAAAACTCAATCGGTTCAGTAATTCCTGTCAAAAATGAAGTTAACGCCATAGAAACCAGCAAGCCGGAAATTTTTTTGCGATTTTCAATTTTTGCAGTTTTATAAAACGCCAAGCAAACAGCCGGAAGTCCAAACATAAACACAGGAAAAAAGCCGGACATAAAAATTCCTGCAGTTGGGTCGCCTGCAAAAAATCTGTTCAAGTCGCCATGAACAATTTCGCCTGTCACAGGATTTGTATAGTCGCCAAAAACAAAATAAACAAAGCTATTCAAAACGTGATGTAGCCCTAAAGGCAGCAGCAGTCGATTGAAAAAGCCATACAAAAATGGTCCGATTATTTCGGTGTTAAGAAAAAGTTCTTGCGTTAATCCAATCAGCTTTTGAATTGGTAACCAGATATGACCAAGAATTATTGCAAGAAAAATTGCCGCAAAAGCAGTTACTATCGGCACAAATCGCGTACCACTAAAAAAAGCCAAGTAGTCAGGCAATTTTTTGTTGTGGTAGCGATTGTATAAAATACCTGCCGTAAAGCCCATAATGACACCGGACAAAATGCCCATGTGAATGCTTTCGTCCACTGACTGCAAAATTGAAACAAAAATTGTGTGTCCAATAAAACCAGCCAATGCCGCTGCGCCGTTATTGTCTTTTGTCAATGCAAAGGCAATTCCAATCGCAAAAATAGCCGGCAGATTGTCGAAAACAGATTGACCGGCGTGCCTTATAAATGGTATATCCAGCATATCTTCCATGCCGAAACGCAAAAGCAAACTCGCAATCGGCAAAATTGAAATTGGCAACATCAATGCGCCGCCGATTTTTTGTAAGTTTGCAAAAATCAAAATCCTCAACTCCTGTTAGTAGAAAATTTTATTGACTAATAGTTATTCAAAACTTCAATAACAAAATCGACCTCAGCTTTAGTCATGCCATTGAACATTGGTAAGCTGACAACTTCATCGGCAAATTTTTCTGCCAGAGGAAAATCGCCACGCTTATAAGCAAGTCGCTGATAACATTCAGCAAGATGCGGCGGAATTGGATAATGCACAATAGTTTTTATTTCATGCTGCTCAAGGTAAAATTGAAATTTTTCACGGTCTTGAACTCTGACAACAAATTGATGATAAACATGTTCCGCGCCGGTTTGAATTTCCGGCAGAATAATTTTTGCATTTGTAATTTCAGTTAAATATCGCGCGGCAATATTTTTGCGTTCTTGATTTAGTTCATCAAGGTGCGAAAGTTTAACGCGCAAAAGCGCAGCTTGAACTTCATCAAGCCTTGAATTTACGCCCTCAACTTTGTTGTGATATTTAACTTCGCTGCCATAGTTGCGCAACATTTTTATCTGTTTTGCAAAATTTTCATCAGCAGTAACAACTGCGCCGCCGTCGCCGAATGCGCCAAGATTTTTTGTTGGATAAAAGCTAAAACAGCCAATACCGAAAGTGCCGGTCATTTTGCCTTGAAATTTTGCGCCGTGCGATTGAGCGCAATCTTCAATAATTGGCAGGTTGTGTTTTTCAGCGATTTTGCAAATTTCCGCCATATTCGACGCTTGACCATACAAATGCACAACCATAATTGCCTTTGTTTTTGAAGTTATCGCCGGCTCAATCTTGCTTGCGTCAATGTTATAAAATTTGTCCGGTTCAACAAAAATTGGCGTAGCTTGATTGGCTGTAATTGCCAAAACTGACGCAATGTAAGTATTTGCCTGAACAATGACTTCATCGCCACTGCCGATATTCAGTGCGCGTACTGCTAAAGTCAAAGCGTCCAAACCTGAATTAACTCCGACGCAGAAATTTGCGCCGAGATAATTTGCAAATTCAGTTTCAAAATTTTCGCCTTCGTGACCTAGAATGTACCAGCCGGAATTTAAGGCGCGTAATGCAGCAGCTTCATATTCAGCTTTGTGCAAATCAAATTGTCTGCCAAGAACGCTCAAGTCAATTTTCATTTTGCCTTCTCCTCAACAAATTTCAAAAATTCATCATAATTGCGAATATAATCTGTTTCGTCATAGTATTCCGACGCAAAAACCATAAGAACCGTACCGGGCGCAAAGTCAAACATTTCGCGCCACATATCATTTGCAACATAAAGACCTTCATAAGGTTTTTCAAGCGGCACGATTTTACGTTCTTTGCCATTGTCAAGAAGTACCTTGCAGCTGCCGTGAATACAAACCAAAATTTGTTCAAGATTTTTATGCGCGTGTTTACCACGAACTACACCTTGTGCAGTGTCATACATAAAATAAACGCGCTTAATTGCGAAAGGAATATCTTTTTGCTCCTCAAAAACCACAAGTTGAGCTCGTTCGTCGCCGTGTGGTTGAAAGACATATTTTATAACTTGCATTTAAACTTCACCTTTCAATTGGTCGACGCGATTAAAATAGTCATCGCTTGCTTTCTTCCAAAGACCGGTATTTTCATCGCGCTTGATTAGTTTTTGAATTGGATTTTCTTCAGGATAAAGCATAAGCAAATATTTAATTGCAATGTCCAAAATTTTATCATAATCGCCTGTTTCCAAGATTGTAGATCTGATTTTGAACATCCAATTTTTGCGCTTTTTGACTTCGTCCGTGTCGAAATCTTGCGTAGGACCTACAAACATTGCCAAATAGCCGATCCATTTTTGGCAAGAATAGACATATTCTTCCGCGTCGCGATAAAAATAATCATTCAGCCAAGAAATTGTCATAAAATTCAACATATCCGACGGCAGATTTAATCTTGTCCAAGGATTGTAAGTATTTTGTGCTGCGTGATGGCGAAATGCGCTTAAAGTTTCGGACATAAAAACAAAATCGCCTTTGAGCAGGACAGCCAGCCAAGTGCTTAAATCGCCATACGCCGAATCAATCAAGCCACCATAGTTGCCAATGCCATAAATTTTTTCAGTGTGCGTATTTTTAATTAACAAATCGCGCTTTCTGACCATTGCAGTTGTAAGTTCGCCAATGAAATTACCAATCGTGAACAAAATTTGGCGACCTATCATTTTGCCGCTCAAAATAGTATCTTTCGGCGGAATCCAGTTGCTCATTTTATCGACAACTTTGCTTTCTGCGTCGATTGAATCACGCGCCGAAGTTATCAGCGCAATTTTTTCTTCCAAATCTTCAACAAAAAAAGTCATCATTTTGTAGATTTTTTCCGGATAAAATAAATCATCGTGCAGGAGATAGGCAATATAATCGCCATTGCAAATATTAAGCAAAAAATGCATATTATGTTTGCCGCCGCGCGGTCTGCTGCCGTCATTTTGATAATATTTTATGTTGGAATATTTTTCCAAGTAAGGCGCAGCGACTTCTTTAACTTCGTCGTTGGTTGAATCGTCGCCGATTAAAATTTCAATATTTTGGTAGGTTTGATTTATTGCACTTTCTAAGGCTTCTTGGAAAAATTTTGGTTGATTGTAAGCCGGAATTAAGATACTTACAAGCGGCATACGCTGTTTAAGATAAGCCTTGCAGAATTTTTCACGCGCTTTGTTGTAGGCAGTAAAATTTTTTTTAGCATGGTAAGTAAAATTTTCATCGCCTTCAAAAATCAAAATTGGTTTTTCTTGCCAAGCAGCACAAACTTCATAACCGGCTTCACGGTACCTAAGGCATTGCGCCGCCAGCAGAAAATCATTGTCCATATCTTCGTCCCAAGGAATATCTACATTTGTAGCTACAAAACTGCCTTCCAAGATGTGAACTGTCTTGTCCATAACGAAGGACTTTTCATTGTGAATTTTGCCTTCGCCGCCTTCCGTGAAATAAAAATATCTGCCGTAACGGCTTTTAGCTTGCGTGTAATCGCCGTCAAGTGGCAGTTCTGAACCATAATAGCCAATCATTCCGGCGTGTGGAAAGTAGCCGAAACTTTCAAAAGTGCTTTTTAGGAAATTTTGCGTATCTGCCCAAGCTACTTTTGCAGATATGTAAATTTTATATTTTGCGTCTGAATTGTCTTGAAGTTTATTTAGATTATTTGCCAAATTGCCGTCGTCAAGCGCAACAGCAACTCCATAACTCATGCCGGGCATCAATAAATATTGCGACTGATTGAATCGCTGTGCCAATATGACTGCTTCATCTTTATCTTTTCCTATAACTATTATTAAAAATTTTTTATCGTCCAGTTTTTTTTCTGTCATTCAAAGCACCTACTTAGTATTTATAATAGCGCACCAATACAAATTTTTATAACTGCCATCAATAAAGACATGATCGCGCAATGTGCCTTCAAGTTCAAAGCCGCATTTTTTATAAAATTTATTTGCGCGTACATTTTCGACCAAGACAGTCAAATAAATTTTATGTAGTCTTAAAGTTTCAAAGGCGTACTTCAAAATTTCCTCGGTAGCTTTTCTTGCAACGCCGGTTCCCCAAGCCTTTCGATTGGTAACAATGGCGTATTCGGCGTGCCTGTCAAGTTCGCAAATATTTTTTAGGCTGATTGTGCCGAGATAATTATCTGCGTCGTCAACAATGGCAAAGTGCTGATTTTCCGGCGTGAAACTGTTTTCTATAAAATTAAGCGCAACATCTTTTGTTATTGTGGAAAAATTTCTGCGATAATTTTTTGTAACTTCGCTGTCGTGCATCCAATCGAGCATTGCCTCAGCGTCTTTTGGCTTTAATTTTCTAAGCATAATTCAATTCCCCATCCAGCTGAAAGTGCCGCCTTTTTTATCGTCCTCTGTATAAGTTACAGTAACATTACTTGGCGCACAGACAAAAACATTTTGGCTGACTTTTTTTATTTCGCCGTTAATTGCGTAAGTTGTGCCGCTGATAAAATCAATAATGCGTTTGGCGTCTTCGGTATTTGTATTTTCAAAATTGATAATTACAGGTACTTTATCGCGCAGACAATTAGCCACAGTTTGTGCGTCATCAAAGCTTGTCGGCTTAACAGTGGTAATTTTAGATTTAGTTAGTGAAGCTGTGCGAATCATAGTATTTTGCGAATCAGTGCGACTATTGACAGCTGAAGAAAAATCTACGACATTGCGACCAACATAGCCTGTTGGATTTTGCGGAGACTGTTCTTTATTTTCAAAAGTCGGCGCGTTGAGTTCTTCCTTTTCCTTCGGCGATTCGATTTCTTTTTCTTCTTCGTCGCCAAAACCTAAAGTTTTGCTTACTTTATCCATAATACCCATTTTAAAAAAATTCCTCCCAGTCAGTAATTTCTTGCGCCAAAAATCGCAGTGCCAACGCGCACTATATTTGCGCCTTCTTCAACTGCAATTTTATAATCGTGCGTCATTCCCATAGATAAAAAATCAAAATCTTGACGCTTAGCCTTCAAGTCGTCAAAAATTTGTCGCATTTGTCTAAACAGTGGACGGCACTTTTCAACTTCTGCATAGTTTGGCGCAATCATCATCAAGCCACGCAGTTTTAAATTTTTTAGTGTGTCAACTTTTGCTATTAAATCTTGCAAGTTTTCAATTTCAACGCCGGATTTTGAATTTTCCTTTGCAAGGTTGACTTGAATTAAAATTTCCTGCACTTTGTCAATTTGTGCGCTGGATTTATCAATCGCCGCCGCCAAATGTTCGCTGTCAACTGACTGTATCAAGTCGAACAGTTGGACAGCTTGTTTGACTTTGTTTGTTTGCAGGTGACCTATTAAATGCTTTGTGACTTTGCGATTCAGCTTAATAAATTTTTCTGCTGCTTCTTGGATTCTATTTTCGCCAATATGCTTTGCGCCTGAATCAATCGCTGTTTGCATAACTTCGACAGGGTGATTTTTTGTTACGGCAACTAAAGTCACAGAATCGGAAAATTTTGTGTCGCGCTTTTTCTTTGCAATTTCAATTTCAGCAAGAACATTTTGCAAATTTTCAACTACAGTGCTCAAAAATCAATCGCCTCCGCCGCTATATTAAACTTTTTACTTTCTTGCGTCAAGCAGACTATTCAAGCAGTCCGCGCAAAGTTTCCCAGTCCAAATTATCCAGTGCGGCTTTAATTTTCTTGACTTTATCGACTTCTTTTTCCGGCAATTTGTATTCAGACAAAGATTGTAAAATGAAGTTTGCGTTGTCATAGTCAAAACTTGCCGCCATTTCTTTAAGCGCTTCATAAGCCTCTGCAAGTTGCGCGTCTTCAATTAGTGGCTTATCTGCGTCATTGGAAATTTTTTCAATCAAGAAGTCCAATACGCTTGAAAAATTTCTGTACAGTTCAAGTAATTTTGGCGTGGAATTTTTTATCAAATCTAAATCTAGCACGTTACCTGCGTCCTCAAGATTTTTTGCTAAATTGGAAAGTTCAGTTGCACCGATAATTCTGGAAGTTGACTTAAGCGCGTGAACTTTGGTTGTGTAATTTTTCCAATCCGATTCAGCAAAAAATTTTTCAATTTCAGCTGAATTTGTTGCAATGGAATTTGCAAAGACAGTCAGCGCATTTTTATAATCATCTTCCGAACCGCAATTTTTAATTCCAAGTTCAGCGTCAATGCCTTGCAGATTTTGAAATTCAACAGGCACTGAAATTTTTTCTTCCTCAACTTCGGCTGTAGTAATTTTGACTTTATCAGCCGGCAGGTATTTAATCATCATTGCCTCAAGTTTGTCAGAATCAATAGGCTTAGTAAGATAATCTTGAAAACCTGCGTCAATGTATTGTTCGCGTGCGCCACTGATTGCGTTTGCAGTCAACGATATAAAAGGCGTGTCAACATTTTTGTGTGTTGGCATTTTTTTAATTTCTTGCAGAGTTTCAATACCATCCATTTTTGGCATTCTGTGGTCTAAAAAAATTATATCATAGTGATTTTTTTGAACAAGGCGCAAACATTCTATACCACTTTCTGCAGTTTCGATTTGAACTTTAGTTTGACGCAACAAGCCTTTCACAACAGTTAAATTCATTGGTGTATCATCAACAACCAAAATCTTAGCGTCGGGAGCTGTGAATTTTTCTTGGTAGACTTTGCGTGCGGAGAGGGATTTTTTATAATTTTCCACAAAGTCGCCAAGTGGTTCGCTGTTAATAATTTGCTGTTCAATTTCAACTGAAAATGTGGAGCCTTTGCCATAGATGCTTTTAACTTGCAATTTTGAGCCCATCAACGCAAGTAATTTTTGCGTAATGTTCATGCCTAAGCCGGTGCCTTCAATGTTGCGATTTCGTTTTTCCTCAATGCGTTCAAATGCGCTGAACAGTTTGTCAAAATCTTCCTGCTTAATACCAATGCCGGTATCAGTTACGCTGACTTGCAGTAAAATTGTGTTGGGGGAATTTTGCTGAAAAGTCACCTGCAAAGTGACAGAGCCATGTTCAGTGTATTTAACAGCGTTAGTCAAAATGTTGGTGATAACTTGCTTAATGCGCACCTCGTCGCCATAAAGTTCTGTCGGCAGTTTTTCATTAGCCAAAACAATAAATTCCAAGCCTTTGTCTTCGGCGCGTTTTTGTATCATTTGTATCAGGTCGTTCAAAAGCGAACTTAAGCTGTATTCGACAGGAATAATTTCCATTTTGCCGGCTTCGATTTTTGAAAAATCCAAAATGTCATTGACAATGCCAAGCAAATTTTTAGCCGCATTTTCAATGTTGCCTGAGTATTCCAAAATAACTTTATCGCTTGTGTCACGCAGAATCATTTCATTCATGCCCATGATTGCGTTAATAGGCGTGCGGATTTCGTGCGACATATTGCTTAAAAAATCAGATTTAGCTTTGTTGGCAGAATCGGCTAAGATTTTTTCACGCGCTAAAGTTTTATTTTCATAAGTACGCATAAAATAACGCGCAATGACAAATAACAATAAAAGCAGGACGACAAAGACAATAAGCATAACAATATAGATGTAGGCAATGCCGACAGCAACAGCGTCCCAAGGCGCGTAACCGGAAATTGTAAAGTCAGGATTGCGCGAAATTTCGGACATAAATAAAAAATAACCGCCGCGCGAAAGATCCATAAATGGATGCGAGTAGTAAATTGCCCAGTCTTTTGAGTTGGGATTATTTTCAATTTCCTGCAAAAGTTGCGTCCAGCCAAAATCCATTTTCGGATTGGTGTTGATAAGTTCTTCGCCTTCAGCAATAATTGTCCAATCTTCCGCACTGTACATTAAAACTATCGTGCCTTCGCCATTGTAACTAATTGCCTTGAAAGTATCTGGTATCTGTTCATCGCTAAAACATTCATAAAACACAGCCTTTTTGCCTTGATAAGTTAAAGGCACTGCAAACAAAAGACCATATTCTTTGCGATAGTTCATAACAGGTTCGCCCCAAAATACAGCCTCAAGCGAGTTGAAGGCATCAGGCGATAAGCCTTCACCTTCCAATGTTCTGCCATTAATGTCCATAATACCAAGCATTTTTGGCGTGTGCATTGTTGCAACTTCAGCCAAGTCCGTGAAATGCACTTTGTTCTGTTCCAAGACAGCTGCGCCTGTATACATTTGCTGAATTTCTTTGTTGAACTGTTGCTTAAGTCCGAAGGCGATTGTTTGACTTTGTTTTGCGACTGATTCGCAAAGCGCGTCCTTGATTTCGGAATCAATTTTGCTGTATGCCATAAACGCCAAAGTGCCAACAACAACTGCACAAATTAAAAATTCAGTTACCAATCTAAAAGCCAGCGCGTGTTTAGTCTTAAATTTATCTAAAATACTCATTTTTTCAACCAACTAATTGATAGCGTAGCGACTTACCCAACTTGAATAGCCTTTTGCATATTCACGCAACCTGACAAGACCGCGATAGTCCGGTTCATTTCTTTTAATCATTCTGTATGCACCGGCGTTTTCATCTTCAAGCGGCTTGAAAGTTCTAGTCGTAGCCGTCCAAATTTGACCGGCAGTAATTTTTTCAGTTCCCTGCGGAAGGTTAACTGCTTTTTTCATAAATCTGATTTCAACAATGCGACCTTCGGAATTTTTAGTTTCTTGCCAAACCCAGAGTATTAAATTTGTGCCTTTAAGTTGCATTGTAGTTGTATCGGCAGTGACTGTGGTAGTAAGATCGTTATCGGTATGTGTCCAAAGTTCAATCCAGCGATCCTGCGCGTTTTTGCGTTCAACTTCGCCTTGCCTAAAAACTTCATCGACAATCGCGCAATAAAAATCTTCATCGAAGGATTGAGAATTTATTTCCTTAACGCGCTGATCTGCCTTTGACCAGATAATCTGTCCTTGCGCGTTATAAAAATCTTCGCGTGCGTATTGAACTGTTCGCGTTTGAGGATTTATTCTGAACAGTGCAAGGCTGTAAGATAAAATTGTAGGATCCGGCAAAGTCGCCATAATTCCATAGTTTGTGATAGTTTCCTTTGCGCCTTCCTGTGTGTAAGTTGTCTTTGTCCAAGCTTCAATTTCGGTTGGAACTTCGCGTACAGTTTCATACTCCTCGCCGCTGGAATTTCTCAAACGTTTAGTTATTCTTGCCTGTTTGACAACGCGCACTGACTCCGGATCAAAATATTTGCTGTATTTGTCGTCGGATTTAAGCCAATACCATTGTGTAGTTTCAGTCGGCGCAGCTGAAGTTACTTGCACGGCAAAAAAAAACATTCCAAAAAAAATTGCGAATAAAAAATAATTTCGCATTTAAAAATCACCTGCTTTTAAGTTTATCTACAATAGCTTTATAAAGTTCCTCAAGACCTAAGCCGGTAACAGTGCTGACGCAAATGGTTTTGCAACCTGAAACTTCCTGAACTGCCGCTGCTAAAGATTTTCCGCCGTCAACAAATTTATCAGCTTGACTAATTACAATGATAACAGCTGCGCCGCTTTTACGCAGTTTACTAAGCCAAGCAAGTTCCAATTCGAAAGAATCATTTGAAATTAACATAAGCGCAAGTTCAATGCTTGCGGCTGATTTTTCAGCTGTGGAATCCGGCGCGTCAAAGCCGACTGTATCGACAAGCATAATTTTTCCAATGCCGCCGATTTCCAATGCGCTGTAAGTCGTGCCGCCAAGCATATCAGTTTTCCTCAGCGCATGCAAAATAGCTGATTTGCCGCTTTTGCGCTTGCCAAAAATCCCTACTTGTCGCATTGCCTTACCACCTGCCTTGCTAATTTTAACTGCGAATAAATTTTGCGTCTTGAGTTGGCATTGTGTCGTCAGAAATGTAACGCTCAACTTTCATATGCAAGTCATACTTGTTGCGCAGTGTAGAAATTTTTTCCATCATTGGCGACTCGTGGTGAACATCAATAGCCTGTTGATTTTTCCAAACATCAATCAACAAAACAGTTTCAGGATCGTTCGCCGGAAAAAAATATTCATAGCGCAAATTGCCGTCCTCTGCACGAATCGCATCTGCAGTTCCGCTAGATTCCATCTCCTGTGCAAATTTTTTAGCACTATCGCCTGTACCTTTGTAATAAATATTTACTGAAATAGCCAATTTAAAGACCGCCTTTCATAAAAAAATTTTGACTGTAAAGAATTTTGACTGTAAATTCTGCACAAAATAAAATTTTTCCTGCACGGCTATTTTTTTGAAGTTTCAATTATGCTAAAATAAACAATAAAGCATAAAACTAAATTGACAGGAGGCTTTAGCATGGAGGAAAGAATTGAATTTCAAGAACTGCGTAAAAAGTTGGCAGAAAAAAGTTACAAAATGACACCGCAACGCCGCGATATTTTGGAAGTCTTTTTGGACAATTCAGATGGACATCATCACTTAAGCGCGGAGGAAGTTTATGACATTTTGCGCGAAAATAATTTTGATTATGGCTTGGCGACAGTTTATCGCAGTGTTGAGCTTTTAAGTTCGCTTGGACTTTTGACGCGCATAAATTTTGGCGACGGTCGCGAACGCTATGAACTAAACACAGCTACTTCAGATGAACACAATCATCACCACCTGATTTGCCTAAATTGCAAAAAAGTCATTGAGTTTGATGAAGATTTGCTGGAAGATTTGGAGGCAGATGTTGCTAAAAAATCCGGCTTTGAAATTGTTAACCATGAGCTGAAGTTTTTCGGCTACTGTTCAGATTGTAGAGGCAAGCAACATGAGGATAAATAATTTTCAACTCCACAGTGACGACGAAGTTATAAAAAAAAATGTCGGCGAAGTTCTGCGCAGTTTTAATTTTGAATTTGCACACGGCGGCGACGCTGACTTGTCCGAATTTGACATCAGAAACACAGTTGACGGCAACAAGGTTAAAACTACTTTGACTGCGGCTTGTGGCGGCAGCGAAAGAATTTTCAAAGCGTCCGACAAAATTCGCCCCGAAGAAAAACGCAGTAGCGAAATTCACAGGCTGATTAAAAAAAATCTCTACACAATCATTACTGAAAATTTGAAGTTGCTCGGCGTGCCTTATGGAATTATGCATGGCGTGCGTCCTACAAAAATTGTACATCGCTGGATGCGTTCGGGCTATGGAATTACCAGTCATGGAATTATCGACCGCGACAGACTTGCACGCCGACTGAAAAATGACTACATGGTTAGTTATGAAAAGGCGCAGCTTCTAACTGAAGTTGCAATTCGACAACTGCCAATTCTGAAAAATTCCGACGACAAAAAAATCAGCGTCTATATCGGAATACCTTTCTGCACTACGCGCTGTCTTTATTGTTCATTTCCATCAAATGTTTTGCCAAGCGATGACAAAGTTGAACAGTTCATGCAAGTTTTGACTAAAGATATTGAGTCGGCGGCGAAGGAAATTAAACGCTATGCCTTCAAGGTTCAAACAATTTACATTGGCGGCGGAACTCCGACTGCCTTGCCTGAAATTTTTTTTGCTGAAATGCTGGAAAAAGTTTTTAAAAATTTCTACTCCGACAGCGTGGAAGAATTTACTGTTGAATGTGGCAGACCAGATACAATTACTGTTGAAAAAATTAACACAATGAAAAATTTCAAAGTCAGCCGAGTTTCAGTCAATCCTCAAACTATGCAACAAAAAACGCTTGACAGAATCGGTCGTCAACATTCAGTTGAACAAATTTATACAGCTTTTGAACAGCTAAGAAATTCAACCGACTTCAAAATCAACATGGATTTGATACTTGGTTTGCCGGGCGAAAATTTAGCTGACTTTCAAGACACTCTGGAAAAAGTTTTAAATTTAAATCCTGACGACATAACTTTGCATGCGTTGGCTTTAAAGCGCGGTTCTGCTTTACAGACACAACTTGCCGATGAAATTTCTGCAGTTGAAGATTTTGAACTGCCGAGCGATGATGAAGTTCGCAAAATGTCTGAACTTGCCGAAAAAAATCTTCGCGCTAAAAATTATCAGCCTTATTACCTTTACAGACAAGGTTACATTAGCGGACAAATTGAAAATATCGGCTGGTGTAAATCCGGCGCAGAAGGTATCTATAATGTGCAAATTATGGACGAACGCCAAACAGTTATCGGCGTTGGCTCGGCGGCTTCAACTAAAGTTCCCGACAATGAAGAAATGCGTATGGCTTCAACTTTCCACGCAAAAGACTTGACAACTTACCTGCGCGATGTAGATAAATATATTGACAATCGCGCGATAACTTTGGCTGAAGTTCACAAGCCTGTTGAAGTTATTGAGGAAATAACGCCTGAATCTGTTGTTGAGGAAATAATGTCTGAATCTGTTGTTGAAAAAGTTTCGGAAGATAAACCTGAAAAAAACGATAAACCAAAAAAGAAAAAACGCAAGAAGGCTATTAAAAATGCTGAATAAATTTTTA
>CAJOPJ010000024.1 GCA_905236325.1 uncultured Selenomonadaceae bacterium | reverse complement strand
ATACTGATTGTTCATTGCCATCCACTGCGAATAAGAACAATAGCATGTAATCCAGAAAATTTGTCTTTCCGTGCCGAGAACCTGCAAAAGATTCTGCATACCGCTTGCATAAGGTTCATGCTCAAGCAGCGGGCCGTTTGTGCCGAGTGCAATTACAACTACGTCGCTTAATTTTCCTTCAGCCTGCAGTTGTTGCGCAACTTCAAAACCGCCGCACACGTCACGCGAAGACAAAGCGTCGATATAGGCATCAGGCATCAGTTCTAAAATTCCCGGACTTGAGCCGACCATAACGGAATCGCCTATCATTGTAACTCCCGCGCCGCGAAGTCTTGCCGCCAATCTTTCTTGTGCAGTTCGGATTTTTTCTGCCTCTGCCGCCTCTCTTGCCGCACGTTCTGCCTGCGCCTTTGCAAGTTCAGCTTGCTTTTGTTCAAGTTCCATTTTCAACTTGTAGCCCGGCTGATGATTTGGATTAAAATCGGACGCTAAAACGTCGTGCATACCAAAACACATAATCACCGCACTAAGGAGAGTGATAGACGCAAAAGCATATCGCGGCAAAAGATTTTTTAAATCTTCACCGCTAAACGGCAATTTAAGTTTGAAAATAAAATTTGGAACTTCTTTTGACCAAGCAGACAAAATTAAAATCAATAAAATTTCTAAAGCCGCTCCATATGTAAGTTCATGCCAGCCTTTTCTTTGAAAGAAATACAGCACCGGATATTGCCAAAGAAAAATTTCATAACTGTGTCCGCCAATCCATTTACAAACAGAAGTTTCCAACTTGTTTCCGAATTGCGAATCGTCTATCACTGTAAAGAGCATCAAGCAAAAAATCAAAGTCAGAAGTTGCATGCCGCCTGCATAAAGTGACAAATATTGACCGCGCAACAAAAAAGTTGCCGCAAGCACAGGTATAAGCAAAATTCCAAATAAAATTTCATAGCGTACAGCCAAAAGTCTGCCGCCGTGCAATTCGTCGTTATGCTTAGCAAACCACAAGCCCATAGCTCCGCCGAACAGGCAAGCAAATATTCTTGTGTCCGTGCCGTAATACAATCTGCTTATATCGACACCTTGAAGTGACAGAAAAGCCATAGTACACGCCGATATTAAGCCAAGTGCGAGGAGCAATTTTGAAGCATTCCAATTTTTCAACACGGCACACAAACCAAAAATCAGCGGCCATAAAATAACGTACTCAATTTCTACGCCCAAAAACCACATATGCGTGAACGGCGACGCATTGACTACACGCGCAAAATAATCTGCATTCATAGCCAGTTGCCACCAATTATTGAAACCCAGCAAAATTGAAACAATTTCCTTGCCGCTGTCTTCAAGTACGCCCGGCAACAGAAAATGATATATTCCCACCGTCACCAAAATTACAAGCAACAACGGCGGATACAATCTTTTCAAACGCTTAAGGAAATATCGACGCACACTGAAATCGTCTGACATATACTCAAAAGCACTGCCGTAAGCCAAAAGAAAACCGGTGATTACAAGAAACAAACATACGCCGATATAACCGCCGACGAAAGTATCCGGAAAAATATGGAAAAGTGTTATAAGCGTAATTGCCAACGCTCGCAAGGCATCCAAACCTTCTATATGTTTTCGCCTTTGCTTAACCTCAATCAAAACGGCTCCTCCAATCTTATTTTTTAACTAAGCAGAAAACACAACGCCGCAATATATCATACATTTTAAAGATGTGCAAGATTTTCAATGTTCATAACACTTAAAATTTATTTTGAAAGTACTTCAACAATTCTGTCATAAATAACTTTCGCGTAAATTTCACTGCCGCCTTGCAAGGGGTGTATGCCGTCGCTCATAATTTGATCCGGCTGTTGAGAAATTGCGCTGAACCAATCGACGGCAAAAATATTGTCGTGCGTTTCCTCCAACTGTTTAACATAATTGTGATTTGTATTCAGCCATTCTTGATAAGGAGATTGCGGCGTGTAATAAATGTTCACCCAGAAAATTTTTCTGTCAGAACCGAGATAATTTATAATTTCTTCAGCATACTTTTTATAGTAACCAAATTCTTCAATGGTGCCGTTCGTGCCGAGCGAAATTACAACAATGTTTCCAAGTTTGCCCTGCGCGTCAAAATTTTGAATTGCGGGAAGTCCGCCTTGAATATGTCTTGAAATTGCCGCGTCAATGTAACAGTTCGGAAAAAGTTGTTGAAGTTCATGGCTTGACGCTAAAGTTATCGAGTCACCGATAAAAGTTATTCCGTTCAAGTCAATTTCTTTTTGCGGCAAATTTTCTTGAACTTCCTGAACAGTCGGCGCAATCTGCTGATTTTTTTCTTCAATCAAGGCTTTGTTTGTTTCAAGCAAAAGTTTTAATTCCTGCGTGTCGGCTTTTACTTCAGCAGAATTTGCCACGCCTTTAAAGCCGAAGCCCATAAATACCATTCCGAAAATTGAAACTGTCAAAAATAATGCTATTCTAGTCAAATGTAATCTCTCCCCAAAGTTTGGAAACTTTCTGCTTGTCAAAAATTCCGTGACTGAATCTGACCACAAAGTTAATAAAATTATCAGCGCAATTTCTACAAATAACATTGCAGGTGATTTATTCCAGCCGTGATAACTGAACAAAAAAAGTACAGGATATTGCCATAAAAAAATTCCGTAGCTGTGTTTGCCAAGCCAAGTAAAAATCGGCTTTTCAAAAAATTTCCCGATTCCTAAATTTTCTTCAGTCAAAAGCACAAGCATTAAACAAATTAACAACGCTTGTAAAATCATTCCGCCTTGCCAGACATAAGCACTTTGTCCGCTGACTGTCACGGCTGAAATTAAAATTCCAATCAAACACAAGCTGAAGATAATTTGTTTTAAAAATTTTACCGCGCTTGAATTTTCGGTTTCAACTTTTCTGCTTGCATGCAAAAATCCTAAAAATGTTCCGAAAATCAAAGCGTGTACTCTTGCGTCCGTGCCGTAATAAAGTCGCGTAACGTCCGAGCCCGGTTGATACATTAAAGGCATAATTGCCGCAGTTGCCACGCTTAAAATTGCAACAAACGCCAATGCAAAATTTTTATTTACCTTGTCAGAAATTTCCGCATAAATAAAAAAAATCATCGGAAAAATTAAAAAGTATTGCAACTCCACGCCCAAGAACCATAAATGCGTGAACGGCGTTAAATTATTCAACCGCGCAAAATAATCTGCACTTTGCGAAATTTGCCACCAATTATTATATCCAAACAAAACTGAAATTATTTCAGGTCTGATTGCTTCAATAACTTTCGGCGCAAGGAAATGATAAACTCCGACTGTTGAAAAAATTACAATTAAAAGTGCAGGATAAAGTCTTTTTACTCGCCGCCAAAAATAATTCAGTAAGTCAAATTTTCCTGTCTGCCGCGCTTTTTCTGAAGTGTAAGCAATTAAATATCCGCTGACCACAAAAAACATCGTCACGCCGAAAAAAGTTCCGGGAAATTTATCTGAAGAAATATGAAAAAGCGTCACGGCAATAATTGCAATCGTCTTTAAAAAGTCTAAGCCTAAAATTTTTTTCTTGTTTTCAGTCAAATTAAAATCCTCCTTCCAAAAACTTCGTAAAAGTTTATAGGCGTAAAGATTTTTTGTCAATAAAAAACCTGCATAATCTGCAGGTAAATTTTTTACATTGTGATTTTTAAAGTTGTTTCTGAAAGCAAATCTAATTTAACATCTCTGTCGTCCGGAATTGATACGCGTATAAAATATTTTTCCGGCTCAGGTTCTTCTTCTGCACTTTCTTCAGCAGTTTTTTCTTCTGTCGATGATTCTTCAGTTTTATTTTCTTCGGTTGCAGGTTTTGTTTCGGAAGATTCGGCAGGCGGAGTTTGTGCAGGTTGTTCAACTTTTTGTTCGGGATTTTCGGCATTTTTTTCTGCTTGGGTTTGTTGTTCAGTTGAATTTTCTGCAGGAGGCGTTTCGGTTGATTCAGGCGGAGTTTCTGCAGGAGTTTCTTCCTTAATCGGCTCAGGTTTGGGCGGCGCGATTTTTTCCATTAAAATTCCCGACAAATTATGTCCGTCGAGTGTGTAATTGACTTTTTTGCCGAGTGAAACTTGATTAAAAATATCTTCGCTGACTTCCGCCTCAATCCAAACATTTTTATTGTCGCCAATCTTTGCCACAACGTCGCCGGCTTTAAATTCCTCGTCAACTACAAATGAATAATAAATAATTCCGTCCGCCGGTGCAATAATGTCTGTTTGTTGAGACTGTTCTACGGCGGCATTGAGTGCCATTTCTGCTTCTTTAACTGCATTTTCCGCATTTTTCAAAACTTCGGCAGGTGTTGCTTGAATTGAATCGACATAATCAATTTCAACAGTTGTGGT
>CAJOPJ010000023.1 GCA_905236325.1 uncultured Selenomonadaceae bacterium | reverse complement strand
TGGCTTGGCGACAAGACAAGTTGATGTAACTGTTTTAACGCTAATGGAAGTTTTAACCAAAACCGGCGATATGAAAAAAATAGATCCAACTTATTTAGTTTCCCTGTCCGATGCCGGTTTTACCACTGCTTACGCCGAAACTTACGCAAAAAAAATTCTGGAAAAATCATTACTGCGCAAATTGATTGATGCCGGTGAAAAAATTTCACAAACTGCTTTTCTTGACAAAAAGCCTGTTCAAGAAATTATCGAAGACGCTGAAAAATATATCCTGTCAATAACTTCCAACAATACACATTCTACATTTGAAAATCTTCAACCAATTTTGTTGCGCAGTTATGAAAAAATAAATCAAGCCATATTGAACAAAGGTAATTTTTTAGGCGTAACAAGTGGCTTTCAAGATTTAGACCAAGTAAGCACAGGTTTTCAGCCTTCAGACTTGATTTTAATTGCTGCGCGTCCTTCAATGGGCAAAACTGCTTTCGCGCTGAATGTAGCCTTAAACGCCGCGCTTAAAGGAAATACAATCGGCGTTTTTTCGCTGGAAATGAGCAAAGAACAACTCGGTCACAGGCTTTTAAGTACATACAGCAAAATAGATTCACAAAGGCTAAGGCTCGGCGATATTACTCAAGAAGAACAAAATGACCTAATCTCCTCAATGGACGAAATTTCAACTTTAAAACTGTTCATTGATGACACGCCGGGAATTTCAATCATGGACTTGCGCAGTAAAGCACGCCGGCTAAAAAATGAACAAGGCTTGAATATGATTTTAATTGACTATTTGCAACTTATGCAGGGCAGTCAAAATCGACAATCTGATTCACGCCAACAAGAAATTTCTGAAATTTCCAGAAGCCTTAAAGCTTTGGCGCGTGAATTGAATGTGCCTGTAATTGCTTTAAGCCAACTTTCACGCGGCGTTGAGATGCGCGCCGAAAAACGACCTCAACTTTCAGACCTGCGCGAATCAGGCTCTTTGGAACAAGACGCTGATATTGTTATGTTCCTCTACCGCGAAGAATATTATGAACACGAAACTGAAAATCAAAACACAGCTGAACTGATTATCGCAAAAAATCGCAATGGTCCTACTACAACTGTCAGCTTGCAATTCGATAAACAATGTATGCGTTTCAATTCGCTGGCGTACCAAGAATATGACGCATAATAAAAAAGACAATGGACATTTTTTGTTCATTGTTTTTTTTCAGTTAAGCACAGAATTTTTTTACTTAAGCACAATTTTTTTACTAAAATCTTGAGCTTGCTGAAAAAATCTTGAAAAGATAGTCAAAAAGTCTAACAAAAATCAAAAAGTCAATTTGGCGTAACTACGCCGATTAAAAATTTGATTCTGAAGTATCGCTGAAAATTTTCTTAAAAGCCGAACAATTTTCAGTAGTTTTGCTGAATAAAAACTGAATTTTTGCGTTAAAAATTTTTATACAAAGTTAAGCACAGGCAAGTTAAGCACATTTTGGTAAATTTTTGTCGTTACAAATGGCGTTCTGACGCGACCTCAAAAAAAGTTAAGCACAGGCAAAATTGGCGTTCTGATGCGGTTTCAGGCAAGTTAAGCACAGGTTTTTGAAAAAGTTAAGCACAGGGTGTGCCTAACTTCGGTTTTTTGTGCTTAACTTCGGAAATTGAGCACAAAGTTAAGCACAGGCTGGCAAAGTTAAGCACATTTTTTGAAAAGTTAAGCACAGGCAAAATTGGCGTTCTGATGCGGTTTCAGGCAAGTTAAGCACATTTTTGGCAAGTTAAGCACATTACTACTACTACTAAATAATATAATAATATATTAGTAATAGTAGGCGAGGCTAAAAAAAATCCTGCTTTTGCAGGATTGAAAGAAAAAAGAAAAAAGAAAGAGAAAAAATCAGTTAAGTTCGGTTAGGAATTCTTCGAAAGGCAAACCCCAATTCCAAGGCAGATTTAGTTTTTCAGCATGGATTATGCACTTTGTAACGAAGTTAGCGGCTTTTTGGACAGCTGAAGTTAAAGTTGCGCCGGTTATGATACTTGCCGCCACAACAGCAAAAAAAACATCGCCTGTGCCTGACCTGTCGGAACCAAGTTTTTGAACAGTAACCAAGTCAATTTTGCCGCAATCATAAACAAAATTGCTGATAGTTGAGCCGTCGGAAAAATCCGGCGTAACACCTGTGATAATGACTTTGCCGCCGCGTGTTTTGGCTGAAATATTTGCCGCCATGGTTGCTAAGTCTGAGTCGGAAATATTTTCGCGGTAGGGAATATTTAATAGTTCGCAGGCTTCAGTTAAATTTGGCGTGACTAAATCTGCAAATTGCAAAAGTTCGCGCATTTTGACGCACATTTCTTTCGTGTAAGATTTATAAATTTTTCCATTATCGCCCATGACAGGATCAATCATTACCATTGGCGCGGAAAATTTTTTCAGAAAATCGACAACAATTTCAATCTGCGCAGCTGAACCTAAAAAGCCTGTTGCAATGCCGTCAAACTGCAGATTATTTTTTTGCCAACTGTCGATATATTTTTCCAACTTGCCGGTGTAGTCATCCAAGAAATAATTTTTAAAACCGGTATGCACAGATAAAATTGCAGTCGGCACAGGACAGACTTGAACTTTCAGAGCGGAAATTATTGGCAATTCTGAAGTCATTGAACAACGCCCAAAACCTGTAATGTCATTTATCAGCGCGATTTTTTTTTGTTGCAAATTTTTTCACTCCAAATCATGTTTTGCCAATCTGGTTTTAGCAAATTGTTCAAATTCGCCGCGACCAAAATTTACAAAAGGCAAAATTGCAATTCCGCCGCGAACTGAAAAATCACCTTCAACTTCAAGGTAGCGCGGATTTAGAATTTTAATTAAGTCGTCGGCAATGCGATTTACAACTTCCTCATGAAAAATTCCGGTATTTCTGTAGCTTGTCAAATAAAGTTTCAGGCTTTTGCTTTCAATCAAAAATTGGTCGGGAATGTATCTGATTTTTATTGTTGCGAAGTCAGGTTGATGAGTTACAGGGCAAACGCAAGTAAATTCTTCGCAGTTGAGTTTAACAAAATAATTTTTGTTGCTGTTTTTATTTGGTATCGGCTCCAAAAAGTCAGGTTGGTATTCAAAGCTGTATTCAGTGACTTTGCCAAGATTTTTAAGTTCCATTAAAATTTTTCCTCCAATTACTTTAAGCAAGATTCAATAGCAGTTTTGTTAGCTTGAACAATTTCATTTGCAGTGTTAATTTCGGCAGCAGTGCGGATTGCTTCTAAGGCTTCTGCATATTTTTTTTGTCGGAAATAGATAACCGCGATATTGTTTTGTGCGGCGTAAAATCTGCTTTCCAATTCCAAAGTTTTTTCAAAATCAGAAAGTGCGCCTTCAAAATTATTTTGCGAAAGTTTAATCATACCGCGATTGAAATAAGCAAGTTCCATGCGCGGATTCATTTCAATGTAGCTTGTGTAACTTCTGATTGCCGCATCGGGTTGATTATTTTTTTTCTGTAAAATTGCAAGATTGAACAAAATTTCTGAGTTCATAGGTTCAATTTGATGTGCTCGTTCCAAATCTGAAAGTGCGCTTGCAAATTCGCCGCGTTCATAGTTAACCATTGCGCGATAAGTATAAGCTGTTGGGTCGTTTGGATTTTCCTCAAGTTTAATTTCGGCGGCAGTCATTGAATCATCATCGCCGCCAGGAACAAGTGCGCGTTGCCACAAAGTAACAATATCTTCGCCATAATTTATTCCCGGCAACGCCCAAATTCCGCCAAGCCCTGTCCAAGTTTTGACTTTACCAAAAACATCATTTCTAAAGCGCACAATGAGCAAGTAACGTGGATCTACAATTGCAGTTTTTGGCGGATTGGTTGAAGTATAGGCAAGCAAATGTTGAATGTGAGCGCGTGCGCCAATTCTTGGACTTTCAAAACTTGCGCCGGGTTCATGATTACCTGTTGCGCCAAGTCCGCAATAATTGTTTTGTGCAGGGTCAACATCGCCGCCATAGGCCCAAAAACCTGTTTCCTTAATTGCCTGACAAAGTGCAATGTCGGGGCGGATTCCTTCACGGCCTGCTTCTTCGTAGTAAATATCGACAAGTTCCTCAATCGAACAATTCAATTTTGCGCGTGGATTGTACTTGCGAATGTAGTTAACCATTTGCGCTTCGGTTGCTGTTGCCGGTCCAAAAATTGTTACATCGGAAATTTTTTCCTCAATCGGCATAATTAAATCTTCGCGCACGACAATTTCTTGCATGGAAATTTTTTTCAGCTGGCGATTGTTGAATTTTATTTCCTCTGCCTGCACGGAATTTATTGCAAAAATAAAAATCAGCGCAGTTAACATTAAACTAAAAAATTTTTTCATGATTACCTCCTAAATTTTTTTCAAGGAAATTTGTTTATTGCAACGAATAGTTATTAAAATCTAAATTTGTTTGACTGTCAAGTTTATTAAAATGAAAGGAGGAGTTTTGTGGTTGAGAAGTCGCGATTATCGCTTTTAAATAATTACGCAATTTCCGGCGAAAATCTGGATTATGGAAATTTGCGTCCGCTGGAAGAATCAGATTTACAATCTTGGTGGGATACTGTGCCGGGTGCGCGTCATTTCATCAAGGAAGTTTTTTCTGCGCTGGATTTACACAGGTCAGTTGCATTGCATCTTGCGCAATCTGAGGCTGAAAATTTTATAAATATTTTGCAAGACAAACTAAGGCGGCGTTATTTGTCGCAAACTATTGAAATTTTTGATTACGACGGCGTTGATGACATTGAAATTTTTGTTGAAGGACTTACTGAAAAATATGCGCCAAATTTTCTGCGCGACTTCACTGTTGATGAACCAATGGCTGATTTAGCTGAACAAAATGTTTTGACCGGTTATATAATCATTGTGCGGTTGAACAGTAAAATTTCTAACTTAAGCGACGCAGTTGCCGATTTTAACAGCATAAATCCTGAAGTTGGCGGTTCAATAATTTTTGTTACTGCTGAAGATAATCCTCCGCCGAGCTTAATGCGCTTTTCAGATTATCTTACGCCTTATGATGTGCAATTTTTTGCAATTACTTTGTTGGAAGATACCAATCTTTCGCCACAAATAAAATTATACACAGCGACCTTAGTTGCAAAACTTGCCGGTTCATCGGCAATTCTTGCAAAAAATTTTGCTAGGATTGAACTTTTTATGGACGGCGAAAAATTTATAAAAAAAATTATTCCCAGTCTTGACGAAGATTTTTTTTATCGTGCTGTTTGGGAATGTCAAATTCAATTTTTATTGCCGATAGTTGAAGAAGTGCGCGGGCGTATTATTGAAAAATACAAAGGGCAATTAAAGTCAATTCTGCCTGTCACCGACGCTTTTGGTGCGCTTATTGAAGATCCTTACGACTTGGAACTTGGAATGCTTTTTCATCACGGCAACAGAAATAATATTTTCAGCATAGCTGATTCAGAAATTTTGAAAGTTGCGCACGTTGCAAGAAATTTACTTGCGCATTTGGAAGTTTTGACGCGCAACAGTGTTGAAAATGTTTTTGCGCTTGCTGATTAGTCTTCTTGGTGATGACAACAATGTCCGCCTTTATGTTCATGGTTATGGCAATGTCCTTCGCCATGATGATGTCCGTGTGGCGGCGGAAACATTTGCGGTGTGTGATAGTGCATTAAGTAATAGCCTTCGCCTTCGCCAAAATAATGCCTGATGTCATCAATCATGCAAAATTGTTGCGTTTTTGGATAAATTAAAATATCGCCGCAAAAAATTTCATGCTTGTCCGAAATACAAATTGTAGTTGGATAGTCTTTGGAAAATTCGCCTTGAACTAAATCTTCCAAAATTTCGCCGTCGTGAATTAAAATAAATTCTCCCGGCTTAAGTTCTGCCGCCTTTGTAAAGTAGCTTTCAATAATGTCATTTTCCATAAAAAATTTTCTCCTTTCAATTAACAAATTGATTATAAATTCACAAAATATTTCAGTCAATAAACTTTTTGCCTGTTTTGTAAATAACTGTTATAATAAAAAAAATTGCAAAATTGCAAATTACGCATTGGCAAGGAGGAGGTAATCTTTCTGTGGATGTAATAGCATTGGTAGGACCTTCCGGCACAGGAAAAAGTCATCGTGCCTTGCAGGTTGCAAGAGAACATAACGCCGACGCAATTATTGACGACGGTATTTTGATTAAAGGCGGTCATATTATCGCCGGTGAATCGGCTAAGACTGAAAAAAGCAAAATTATGGCAGTTAGACGCGCAATTTTTGTTTTGCCGGGTCATGCCGAAGAAGTTCGCGAAGCAATTCAAAAAGTTCAGCCGCACAGAATTTTAATTATCGGCACTTCAGAAAATATGGTGCACAAAATCGCCAAAGCTTTGAAGTTGCCGGCAATTCAACTTATTGTGCGTATTGAAGATATTGCGTCGCGTTCAGAATTAGCACAGGCTCAATTTCACAGGCTTAAAGAAGGCAAACATATTATCCCTGTTCCGACAATCGAACTTAAACCGCATTTTTCCGGCTACTTGGTAGATCCTCTGCAAAGCCTGTTTAAAAAATCCAGAGTGCGCCGACGCAAACTTGGTGAAAAATCTATCGTGCGTCCTGTGTTCAGTTACTATGGTAAATTGATTATTGATGACTTGGTGGTGCGTAAGATTGTGGAAAAAATTGTTCAGGCGCGTGAATTTGTTAAAAATGTTAAGCGCGTCACTGTTCAACACCTGTTCAAAGGCGACGAAGATAAAGGCTTAAAAATTTCCTGCGAAGTTGTCTTGAACTATGGCAACCACATTCCAACGCTTGTTCAACAAACTCAAGCTAAAGTTCGTGAGGCTGTTGAATATACTACCGGAATGGTGGTTGATTCAATAAATATAAATGTCCGCGCTTTGTATGTTGATACAAATCATTAGTCATCAGAAATTTGCTAATTTTTAACTGTTACTTGAAAGGAGTTTTTAATTTGTACAATATTTTAGCTGCCGATGGAATTGCCGGCGAAGGTATCGAAATTTTAAAACAAAAATTCAATGTTGAAGTTCGCGACAAACTTTCTGCCGAAGAACTGCTTGAAATTATTCCAAACTTTGACGCGTTGATTGTGCGTTCTGCTTCAAAAGTCACTGCCGAAGTTTTGGAACGCGCAAATAAATTAAAAATTATTGGTCGAGCCGGCGTAGGCGTTGACAATATTGATGTTAAAGCTGCAACCGAACGCGGTATCATTGTAATAAATTCGCCCGACGGCAACACAATAGCCGCAACTGAACATACCTTCGCAATGATGTTGGCTGTAAGCAGAAATATTCCGCAAGCTAATAAAACTATGCATGAAGGCGGCTGGGACAGAAAAAAATTTGTCGGCGTGCAACTGCAAAATAAAACGCTTGGCGT
>CAJOPJ010000022.1 GCA_905236325.1 uncultured Selenomonadaceae bacterium | reverse complement strand
TACGGCAACTTCAAGGCAATTTGTATAGGCGCGAAAGATTGCCAAGCACCAACAATTTCAACAATTCAAGGCGACAGTGGCAATATTGTTCTCGACACGCCGGCAAACAGATTCACAAATTACAAAATCAGCGACAACAAAGGCAATGAGGAATTGAAAATCTTTACTGCACAACACAGAATGATTCCGGAATTTGAAAATTTTGTGAAGATAATTGATAACCACGATATAAAATTGCGTGATAAAATGCTTGAAGTCAGCGAAATTGTAGTAAAAATTTTGCAACAGGCAAGAATGCAAGTCGGCTTGAATTTTTAAAATAAAGTTTTGCGACAGAATCAGCGTTGAGGTGATTTTTATGAATGTATTGTTGATTGGTAGCGGCGGACGCGAAAATGCGCTTGCGTGGAAAATTTCGCAAAGTCCAATGCTTGAAAAATTTTACGCTATTACAGGCAATCCCGGAATTGCCGAATTTGCTGAATGTATTGAAAACATTTCCATCGAGGACAATTCAGCAGTTGTGAAGTTCGCGCAGGAAAATAAAATCGACTTAGTAGTAGTCGGTCCTGAAGTACCACTTGTGAACGGCTTGGTTGATGAACTTAAAAAAGCCGGAATAAAATCTTTCGGACCGAATAAAACTGCCGCACAGCTTGAAGGTTCAAAAATTTTTGCAAAGCAGTTGATGAAAAAATACAAAATTCCAACAGCAAATTTTGAAGTTTTTGACAACCCTGAAGCTGCAAAAAAATATATTGAATCTCAAGGCGCACCGATAGTAATAAAAGCTGACGGCTTGGCGGCAGGTAAAGGCGTAATTGTCGCTCAAAATTTGCCTGAAGCCTTAAACGCCGTCGATGAAATGAAAAATTTTGGCTCAGCCGGCAATAAAATTGTTGTGGAAGAATTTATGGAAGGCGAAGAAGCGTCGATTTTGGCGTTTACTGATGGAAAAACTATTGTGCCAATGATTTCGGCGCAAGATCACAAGCGCGTATTTGATAATGACGAAGGCGAAAATACCGGCGGAATGGGAACTTACGCGCCGGCTCCTGTTGTGACTGAAAATGTTTACACAAAAGTTACTGAACAAATTTTAAAACCAATTTTAGACGCACTGAACGCCGAAAAAATATTGTATCAAGGTTGCCTGTACGCAGGTTTAATGATTAAGGACGGCAAGCCGAAAGTTGTTGAATTTAATTGCAGATTCGGCGATCCCGAAACGCAAGTTGTATTACCTTTATTGGAAAGTGATTTGCTTGAAATTATGTTGGCGTGCGCTGAAGGCAATTTGGCTGACAAAAAAATTTCCTGGAGCAAAAATTCAGCAATTTGTGTTGTATTGGCAAGCGGTGGCTATCCAAAGTCTTACAAAAAAAATCTGCCGATTGAAGGTATAAAAAAAGCTGAAAGTTTAGGCGCAACAGTTTTTCACGCAGGAACAAAAATTTCCGGCAATGAAGTTTTAACTGCCGGCGGACGCGTTTTAGGCGTAACTGTGACTGAAAAAAATATTCCTGCCGCGATTGAGAAAGTTTATAAATGCGTCGAAGTAATAAATTTTGAAAATATGCACTATCGCAAAGACATTGCTGCAAAGGCGTTAAAATGGCTTTAAAATGCGGTCTGATAATTCCAACGCTGAACGCAGGAAAAAATTTTAAGCGACTGCTTGAGGAAATTTCACGCCAAGATTTAAATTGCAAAAAATTGGTAGTAGATTCAGAATCAACTGACGGCACGCCTGAACTTGCTGAAAGTTTCGGCTTTGAAGTTTTAAAAATTCAGCGCGAAAAATTTAATCACGGCAAGACGCGCCAATTTGCAGTTGAATATTTGCAGAAAAAATTTTCAATTGACATTGCAGTGTTTTTAACGCAAGATGTTTTTTTATATGGCGACAAAACGCTGTCAAAATTGGTAGAAATTTTTGCTGAAAATTCGGAAGTAGGCTTAACTTTTGGAAGGCAACTTCCGCACAAAAATGCGACGCTTGAGGCTAAATTTCTGCGTGAATTTAATTATCCTGCCAAAAGCCAACTGCGCAGTTTGGCTGACAAAAAGTTTTTAGGCTTGAAGGTTGCAACGGCGTCAAATTCTTTCGCGGCGTACAGAGTAAATTTTTTGCAGGAAGTCGGCGGCTTTCCAACTCAGGTAATTTTATGCGAAGATATGTTTGTTGCGGCAAAAATGTTGCTTGCAAGGCACAAAATTTTTTACAATGCTGAAACGCAGGTTTTTCACAGCCACAACTACAAAATTTTGCAGGAGTTCAGCAGATATTTCGATATTGGTGTTTTTCATTCGCGTGAAAGTTGGATTCGCAAAGATTTTGGCAGTGCTGAAAGCGCAGGTAAAAAATTTGTCTTGCTGAAGTTAAAAAATCTGTGGCAAAATAATTCAGCAGAAATTTTCAGCGCAATTTGTCATGATTTTGCTAAATTTTTAGGCTACAGACTTGGCAGACTTGAGAAATTTTTACCTGAATTTGTTTGCAAATTGTGTGCAATGAACAAAAATTTTTTCAATAAAAAAGACTCCGAAAATTGAATCGGAGTCTAAATTTTTTTTGCAATTAAAATTTATAATTTTCGCCAAAGCCGTACTTTTCAATGACATAATCAATATCTTTATCGCCACGACCGCTAAGATTTACTAAAATTGAACCATGTTGCATTTCTTTAGCGCGGCGCATTGCGTAAGCAACAGCGTGAGAACTTTCAAGCGCAGGAATAATGCCTTCATAGCGACTGAGTTTGAAAAATGCCTCAACAGCTTCTGCGTCGCTTGCAGTATCATATTTTACGCGCCCAATTTCGCGCAGGAAAGCATGTTCCGGACCGACAGATTGGTAATCTAAGCCGCTTGCGATTGAATAAACAGGCGCAGGTTCGCCTTTATCGTCCTTAAGCATAATTGAATTAAAACCGTGCATAACGCCTTCTGAGCCATAAGTCATTGACGCGGCGTGATCGCCTTGATTTTTTCCGCGCCCTAAAGGCTCAACGCCGACAATTTCGACAGGATCGTTAATAAATGGCAGGAACATTCCAATTGAATTTGAGCCGCCACCAACGCAAGCAGTTACAACATCAGGCAAAAATCCTGTCATTTCCTTGAACTGTTCACGCGCCTCTTCACCGACTACAAATTGAAAGTCGCGTACCATCATGGGGAAAGGATGCGGTCCAACCGCCGAACCAATGCAATAAATTGTGTCTTTGTAATTTGCGCTGTAATCTTCAAAAGCCGCGTCAACTGCTTCTTTGAGCGTTTTTTGTCCTTTGCTTACGGAAACAACATTTGTACCGAGAACTTTCATTCGCGCAACATTCGGAGCTTGTTTTTGAATATCAACTTCGCCCATGTAAATTGTACATTCCAAGCCGAAAAATGCAGCAGCAGTTGCCAAAGCTACGCCGTGTTGTCCTGCGCCTGTTTCGGCAATGATGCGCTTTTTGCCCATGAACTTTGCCAAAAGACCTTCGCCCATGCAGTGATTTAATTTATGTGCGCCTGTGTGATTTAAATCTTCGCGCTTCAGATAAATTTGACATTTGCTGCCATTCAAGCGACTAAGTCTTTCGCAGTGATAAACAGGAGTAGGGCGACCTTGAAATTCACGGCGAATCCGGCGCAGTTCATTGATAAATTGCGACGATTGGCAAATTGTCAAATAAGCCTCTGTAATTTCTTCCATTGCAGGAACCAAATGTTCAGGTAAATATGCACCACCAAAGCGCCCGAATTTGCCGTCTTGACTGGGATAATTTTTCAAATAAGTTGCGTAATTAACATTTTCCATTTTTAATTTCCTCCTAAGATTTTGAAGTTTCTGCCGAAAATTTTTAGTATCTAGAATTTAAAAATCCCCGACAGAATTAAAATAACTCTGCCAGGGACGAAATTTTTTTATCAAAATTCGCGGTGCCACCCTGATTCACGACTTGCGCCGTGCACTTTGCGAAGTACCTACATACTCCCGACAACTTACGTATGCCTCACGTCGCCAACTACTAAGTAAAAAAAACTTTTCATCGCGCCCTCAGCGGTCCATTTGACAAACTGTTTCTGATTCGACTCTCAGCAACGCGAACTCTCTGTGCAGTCATATTTGCCTTTATCTCCGCTTCATCGGTTTTAAATATTAAATTCGCGTGTAATATAACAACTTTGTTTTATTTTGTCAAGAAAAATTTTTAATCAAAAACCGATTTTGCGAAATTTTTTGCCTGGAACGCCGATAATTAAAGCGTCGTCCGGCTGATTTTTTTGTACAGTTGAACCTTGCGAAATGACAACTCTGTTGCCTAAGACAGTTTTTGGCGCAACAACTGAATGCATAGCAAAAAAACATTCTTCGCCACAAATTACTCCGCCGGCAACAGCAGCATAAGGCGCAAGTTCAGAAAAATTTCCAAGTTGAACATCGTGACCGCAACCTGAAAAAATATTTAGCATACAAAAATCGCCGACCTCAGCATTTGCGCCAATATGTGCAAATGGAAAAATTATCACGCCTTGACCAATTTTTGCGCTTTTATAGACCTTTGCGTCAGGACTGATCAAAGTTAAAAATTTTCCGCCGCTTTTTAATATATCTTCAGCAATTTTTCTGCGACCGTGAACATCGCCAATCGCCAAAATAAATCTGTCGTTCGGCTGAATTTTATAATCTTTAATTGTGCCGAGCAATGGATAACCGACATCAAAGCCGTCCAAAATATCTAAAACATCGGACAGAAAGCCTTTTATTCGATAATCTTGACTGTCTTTAAAAATTTCATCGCACATTTCGCAAACTTCACGACCATTACCGCCCGCGCCAAGAATAATTAAATCAAACATAATCAATCCTCCAAAAAAATATTTTGCGGATATAATAATTCAAAAATATTTTTGAAACAACTTGATTTTTTTATTTACATTTTACAAAATCGACTGCTATAATAATCAAAATTTTTAAGGAGGTAGTTCTATGAACTCAACACAAAAAGCAAATCGCGTTGGCATTATTTTTATTTTAGTTTTGATTGTCAGCGGCGTTGTGCTAATGTACAAAGGCAACGATGCAACAATTTTGGCAGTTGAGCGCAAGGAAGGCATTTTGACCGCCGAACAGATTAAACTTGCTTTTGATTCAGTCAGCGGCAGAATGATAAATGAAGCTGTCAAGGAAGGACAATTTGTCAAGGAAGGAGATATTATTATGCAACTTGACCAAACAGATACAAATTTGTCAATTGAACAACTTAAAGCGCAAATTGCACAGCTTGACGCGCAAATAAATTCCACTTCAGGCACTATGCAAATAAATTTCTTTCAAGCGGCGAATGATGAACAGCAATCTTTCAGGCAAATTGATTCACAACGCGCACTTGTTGCCTCAGCTCAAGCAACTTTAGAAAACGCGCAAATTGATTACAATCGCAAACTTGAACTTGTTGAAGCCGGTGCAGTTGCAAAATCTCAACTTGACGACGCTACAATGGCTTTAAATGTTGCGCGTGCAAATGTGGATACTCAACAACAAGCACTGGAAAGACTTTTAGCCGGCGCACGCGACAGATCTAATACAGATTCAATTTCATTGCCGACTATTGAACGCGAACGCCGCGCTGCCCAAAATATGCAAAATGACATTGCCGCGCTCAATGAACAAAAACACGCGCTTGAAGTTCAACTTCAGCAACTTGAAGTTTCACGCAACAGATTAACTTTGCACGCGCCGGAATCAGGAAAAATTTTAAGCGTTCTTGCAAAACACGGCGAAATGATTACTCCGAATACGCCTGTTGTTTTGCTTGAAACACGCAGAGTTTATTATGATATTTATGTTTCGGAAGAACAAGCAGTCAATTTGCACGAAGGCGACGAAATTATCTGTCGCACAGTCGCCGGCGACAAGGAAGTTAAAGGCACAATTCGACTTTTAACTCAGGCACCGGGTTTTGCAGATTTAAAACAATCGCGCGAACAAAGTCAAGCTGATTTATCGGCTTTCCAAGTCAGAATTTATATTGATGAAAATGCTGATGTTTTGCCAGGACAAACTGTGCGCGTTGACTTCGACTGAACAAAAAAAATCGCCGCGCTTGGCGGCAGTAAAAATATTTTTTCAGAAGTCAAATTCCTGTTCCTCGATGTTGTCCCAGTCGATTGCAAAAATTTTTTCAAGCAAGCTGTCTTTGTCGTCAGCTTCAACATTCGCAACTTTTGCAAAAACAGTTTCAGTTTCGGCTTTTTCAGCGTCGTCGCCTTTAACTTCTTCAGTTTTTTCAGCGGCGTTAGTTTCGGCTTGTTTCTTTTCTTCAGCGCGTTTTTCTTTCAGCTTTTCAAATCTTTCTTGTTGGTCGGCTGACATTTTTTCAATGCTGGCGAAAAGTTTTGTATTGCCGTCGCTGTCGATTGTAGCTGAAACGCTTGCAAGTTGAACGCCTTCGCCGAGCGATTCTTCAAACAAACTGTCGATAGTTTTCACAGCATCGCCGATATAGCCCATGACTTTGTTTGAGTATTCTTCGTCACGCGCCATTTTTTCAATTTCTTCGCTAGACAGAATTACAGAGTAATTTTTGTCGCTAGGTTGAGTCAGGCTTTGCGGATTGTCAACATTATCGGCAATAATGAAGTCGTAATCGCCGTACTTATCGCGAAGTTTTTTCAGATAATCTTGCGCCTCTTGCGAAAGTTTGCTTTCATCAAACAAAACATTTTTTTCGGCTGAATCATCGACTTTGGCTTGATTTAAAGCATTTAAACCGCTTTCCGAAATTTCGACAGAATAGTTGCCGCCGTACTGCGACATTAAATCTTTCGTGGCGCTGGAATTTTTACTTTGATTGGAAGTTTTCCCCGCCAAGTTTGCAGTCTTGAACAAATTACTTGTGTAACTGCTGTTGATGTTGGTTGCCATTTTTGATTCCTCCATTCCAATTAACTGAAATCCTTTTCTTGTAGAATTTTTGCTGATTTCGACATAAATAAAATTTTTCCTTGCACGATAAAAAATTTTTTTAATGGAAAGTTTTAAGTAATTTTCTTACCACTTTGAAAGGAGTTACAACTTTGGGCTTTGTTGAGTCATTTAAAGACGAAGTGAAATTTTTGCTGAGCGGCAAAGGTATGCCTTATGAAAAAGTCTGTATAATGGTTGCAATGGTTATTAGCGTTATTCTGTCGGTTTTGCTTAGCGGCAACTTTGGCAAAGACGCGCCTGTTGTGATTATCGATATGGACAATTCAAGATACAGCCGCGAATTGATTACAAAAATTGACGCGTCGGAATATATGAAGGTGACTGATGTTATAAATTCAGCCGCCAATCCTGAAGATTTTTTCTATCGCGACCAAGCCGCCGCTGTGATTTATTTTCCGCAGGAGCTTGAAAAAAATCGCTACAGTTCGACTGCCGCGCCAATCGGCGTGTTTTATGACAACACAAATACTGCGCTGACTGCGGACATTAAAGGCGCGTTGAATGAACTTGTCGCAATTGAAAATGCAATGGCAAGCGGCAGTTCAAGTTCAAGCGGCTTAAGTTTAAACACGCGTACTTTGTTTAATCCTGCAGGTTCAACTTCAAATGCGCAGACGCAGGGCTTTTTATTTTTCTTCGGCGCAATGTTTTTTGTCTTTGCAACAATCGGTATGATTCCGCGTCTTAAACTTTCGCACCACTATGAACCAACAATCTTGAATGGCACGCCGTGGGATTTAATTGGCAGAATTTTGCCTTACTGTTTCTGCTTGATAATTTCAGAAATTCTTGGACTTGCAGTTTTGCGCGTTTGGGGCGATTTGATTTTTTCCGGCAGATTGATTGAATTTTTAATTATACAGGTCTTTATTGTGCTGACAATCGGCGTACTTAGTATCTGGGTTGGTT